>JAGOGG010000046.1 GCA_017996795.1 Sediminibacterium sp.
GGCCATGGGTGTGCCACAAGTAGATATTGCCAATGCTGCATCTTTATTGGGTCAAAAATTGACGATTAATGAATTTGTTGCTTTTAATAATTTAACTACAAAAACCATCCCTATTGTTTCTGAAAAGGGCTTATTGATTGTAAGCATTGCCATTTGTGGGTTTGCCAATTTTAGTAGTGTTGGTATGCAGATTGGGGGAATTGGCGAATTAGCCCCTACTCGTAGGGCAGATTTAGCAAAACTGGGATTAAGAGCACTGTTATGCGGAACCCTTGCTTCTTATTTGTCTGCAACAATTGCGGGCATTCTGATGTTTTAATGGCGTAAATTTGCAAAAAATTTGGAGCCATGAATATAGAAGCAGTTAAGGTATTGGTAGACGCTGAGCATAATCAACAGTTACAATCCATCGGATATAAAATAATTAACAAAGAACGCATCAGTTTTGAGGAGGGGGTTGCTCTTTTTGAACAAGCTTCACTGTCTTATGTAGGTGCTTTGGCCAATTGGGTAAGAGAGCAAAAACATGGCCATAAAACCTATTTCAATAGAAACTTCCATATAGAGCCAACCAATGTTTGTGTATTCTCTTGTGCATTTTGTTCCTACTCTAAATTGTATGCGCACCGTGAAGAAGGTTGGGAATTAAGCATTGAGCAAATGATGCATATCGTTAAAAGTTACGATGGCAAACCAGTTACAGAAGTACATATTGTTGGAGGGGTTCATCCAAAAATGAATATGGATTTCTTTTTAGAATTATTACGCACTATTAAAGCGCATCGACCTGAATTACATATCAAAGCATTTACGCCCGTTGAGTTAGACTATATGTTTAGAAAAGCTAAAGTATCTGTGGAGGAAGGGATGCGTTTGGCGCATGAAGCAGGTTTGGATTCTTTGCCAGGGGGTGGAGCAGAAATTTTCCATCCCGATATTCGTAAACAAATCTGCGAAGATAAAGTGGATGCAGATGGATGGCTGGCTATTCATAAAGCTGCTCACGAACTAGGTATGCATAGTAATGCCACCCTACTCTATGGGCATATTGAATCTTATTGGCATCGTATTCATCATATGGATCGATTACGCAGCTTGCAAGATGAAACTGGCGGTTTCAATACTTTTATTCCGCTCAAGTTCCGTAATAAAGACAATGATATGAGCAATGTGGCAGAAAGCACTATTGTGGAAGACATGAAAATGTATGCGGTTTCCAGATTGTTTTTAGATAACTTTAATCATATCAAAGCCTACTGGCCAATGTTGGGCAGAAAGAATGCGCAATTAACTTTATCATTTGGAGTAAACGATATTGATGGAACCATTGACGATACCACTAAAATATATGCAATGGCAGGTAGTGAAGAACAAACTCCTACCATGAGCACAGCAGACCTTGTTCAATTAATTAAACAAGCAAGGCGTCAACCTGTAGAACGAGGTACACTTTATAATGAAATCAAGGATTATAGTGATACTATTTTAGATACGATTTAATAAAAGTATCGAAGTCTGGGAGCGATTTGTCCTCATATACAAGTATGAATTGCTTAAACTGCATATAGCCATACACGTATGGATCTTCTGTTGCTTTCTGATAATTGGCTGTGAAGTATTCTTCTATCGTGCTTCCTGAAGGAACAGGATTAGGTAATTTGGCCCATACCCTTTTGGCGAATTCATAACATTCCTTTAGCTCTTTTACTCTTCCTTGTTTTTTCCACCAAAGTATGCCTACTTGATTCGCAAAATATTCTTCTTGGTACGAGCCTTTTATATTTCCTTTATTGATATGTTCTAAAGCATGTCCTAATTCATGGGGTAAATAAAAGCCATTAAAGAATAGCCTAAACATATCTTTTCCAGCAGCTTCACTACCTGCTACTTGGTAAAAAAATTGTTTTTGCGGTTCAATCACTTGATCCCATTTAGGTAAGTTGGCAGTCCTTACTCCATTTTCACCCCAATAAAAAATCAAATAAGGAGTAGTATTAAGCACTGTGTTAACTGAAAAAGAAATGCTTGGTTTTATTTGTTGAATATCTTTTGTAAACTTGGCAGTGATTGCTTTTCCGTCGTTCACCAATTCAGTTGAATCTTGGTAAAGTTTAAACCATTGATTTTGTGCTGAAGCAAAATGAAAACTTGCCGTAAATACTAATAGTAAAATGCTATTCCTCATAAATGGCAATTTATACTAATACTTGCAAAAAAATAAGGGTCAGTTAATAAATTAATTATTTATTAAGTTGTCCAAATATGAGCACACTAATAGCTATAAGCATTGTTAGCAATCTTTCTCTAAATATTACAGTTGGAATGATTTTTTATTTTGTTATACTATTTTTATAAACGAATGCCAATTTGATACCCTTGTTCAATTGCTCGTTTAGCATCTAAATCTCCGGCTTCTAATGCTCCTCCAATTAAATGAACATTGGTATAATTTTCTTTTATAGCATGATACAATTGGTTATTAGAAATCTGCCCAGCACAAATAACAATATTGTCTACATCGAGCACTTGATGAACACCCGCAACTTTTATGTGAAAACCTTCCTCATTTATTTTTTCATAACTCACTTCTGCAATCATTTTCACTTTTTTCATCTTTAATGCTGCTCGATGAATCCATCCTGTGGTTTTGCCCAACCCCCCTCCCAGCTTGCCTTTTGAACGTTGTAATAAATAAACTTCTCTTGGAGATTTCGTTGCATGATTTTTTTGTAATGCTCCTCTCACAGTATAATTCATATCTACACCCCATTCTTCCATAAATGTTGGAATGGTATTGCTTTCTTCATTGGTTAAAAATTCGGCAACATCAAAACCAATACCTCCAGCACCAATAATGGCCACTTTTTTGCCTACTGGTTTTTTATGCAGTACAACATCTGTATAGGACAATACTTTCGGATCATTTATTCCTTCAATGGTTAAAGTTCTTCCGCTCACACCTGTTGAAACAACTACCTCATCAAAATCAGTTGCTTGCTCTTGTTTAAAAATACTGTTCAAATGAATTTGTACTTTATGCAATTCCATCTGCTTTTTATAGTAGCGCAATGTTTCTATAAATTCTTCTTTGCCAGGAATTTCTTTAGCAATATTAAATTGTCCCCCAATAGTTGCATTGGCTTCAAACAAATGTACTTCATGTCCTCGTTGTGCCAAAGTAACCGATGCGGAAAGCCCTGCTGGCCCTGCTCCTACAACTGCAATTTTCTTTTTAGTTATTGCTGGCAAAACAATCGTTGATAATTCTTTACATGCTCTTGGGTTAACCAAACAACTGGCTGTTTTTCGCTCAAACACATGGTCTAAACATGCTTGATTACAGGCAATGCAAGTATTGATTTCATCAGTTCTTCCTTCCAAAGCTTTTTTAGGAAATTCTGGATCGGCCAAAAATGGTCTTGCCATCGAAACCATATTAGCATGTCCATCTGCTAAAATTTGTTCTGCTACATCGGGCATATTGATTCTGTTGGTAGTAATTAATGGGATAGATAATTTACCCATCAATCTTTTAGTAACCCAACTAAATCCTCCTCTAGGCACCATTGTAGCAATGGTAGGAACCCTTGCTTCATGCCAACCTATTCCAGTATTAATAATGGTTGCTCCTGCTTTTTCAATGGCTTTAGCCAACTGCTCAACTTCTTCCCATGTAGACCCGTCTTCCACCAAATCTAACATCGATAATCTATAAATGATGATGAACTTTTTACCAACTGCTTCTCTTGTTTGACGTACAATTTCTATTGGAAATTTAATTCTGTTTTCATAAGATCCTCCCCATTCATCGGTTCTTTTATTGGTTTTTGAAACGATAAACTGATTAATCAAATATCCTTCAGACCCCATAATTTCGACACCGTCATAACCTGCTTCCTGGGCTAGTTTTGCACAGTTTACAAAATCATTGATGGTACGTTTAATGCCGCCCCTGCTCAGTTTCCATGGCTTGAAAGGGCTTATAGGAGATTTTATAGCTGATGGAGCAACGCAAATAGGATGATAACCATATCTTCCAGTATGCAATATTTGCATACATATTTTTCCACCTTCGGCATGAACGGCTTCAGTAATTAATTGGTGTTGTTTTGCTTCGGAATGAGTAGATAATTTACTCCCAAAAGGCGATGTCCATCCTGCTCTATTAGGGGCTACCCCACCAGTTACAATTAATCCAACCCCACCCTTGGCTCTTTCGGCAAAATAAGCAGCTTGTTTGGCAAAACCATTCTTGCTTTCTTCTAAACCAGTATGCATCGATCCCATCAGGATCCTATTCTTTAGTGTGGTAAAACCTAAATTGAGGGGCTCAAATAAATGTGGGTAATTCATGATTCTAATTTCATATTTGATTTTTCAAATCCAATAACTTTCCTCAACACTCACTCAATCCCAATGGAACTTGAACGGCTAAGCCTCCATCTGCAGTTTCTTTGTATTTACTATTCATGTCTAATGCGGTAGTCCACATGGTAGCAATAACTTTATCTAAACTTACCAATGCAAAATCTGGGGTGCTTTGTAAAGCCAGTTGTGAAGCGGTAATTGCTTTGATGGCACCCATGGTATTTCTTTCTATGCAAGGAATTTGAACCAATCCGCCAATTGGGTCACAGGTCAATCCTAAATGGTGTTCCATCGCAATTTCTGCCGCCATCAACGCTTGTTGTTGTGTGCCACCCATACATTCAGTAAGGGCACCCGCGGCCATAGCTGAGGATACCCCAATTTCTGCTTGGCATCCACCCATTGCCGCTGAAATAGTAGCTCCTTTTTTAAAGATGGAACCTATTTCGGAGGCAGTTAATAAAAATTGAATAATTTTTTCTTCTGTTCCGCCCTCACAAAATGCAATATAGTACTGTAATACAGCGGGGATTACTCCAGCAGCTCCATTCGTAGGGGCTGTTACTACCCTACCAAAAGAAGCATTTTCTTCATTCACAGCCAAAGCAAAACAGCTTACCCAATCTAGAATATAATTGAAAGAATGCCCCCCATTTTTAATAGCTGTTAACCATTCTTCATAGTTATTATATGGCTGTTTATTAATCAGTTTTTTATTCAATTCAAATGCCCTTCTTCTAACTTGCAATCCTCCAGGTAATTCTCCCTTTGAATGACACCCTCTATAAGTGCAATCACGCATGGCATGCCAAATGGCCAATACCCCTTTTTTAGTTTCTTCTTCTGATTGCCAACTGGTTTCGTTTTCTAATACCATTTCATGAATGGCCATACCGGTCTTTCTGCACCAATGTAAAATATCCGCTGCATTATTGGTGGGGAAAGCAAGTTCAACACTTTCTTTATTCCCTGCAGCCGACTCTCCTTCTTTTACTACAAAACCACCACCGATAGAAAAATAGGTTTCGCTAAATTGTTCACCGTTGTTGAGGGTAATTAAAAAACTCAAACCATTGGGGTGAAAGGGCAATGATTCGTTGGTTAAGAAAACCAAGTCTTCTTTAAATTCAAAAGGAATTGAATGTTCTCCTCCCAATAATAATGAATGGGTTGATTTGATTTGCGCTATCTTAGGATGAATACTGTTTACATCAATTGTAACAGGGTCCTCTTTCATTAAGCCCATTAAAACTGCAATATCTGTTCCGTGTCCCTTTCCAGTTTTAGCCAATGATCCATATAATAAAACAGTGACTGCTTTAACTGTTGCAATTGGATATTGCTTACTCAAGTTGTCCAAACAACGAAGGGCAGCTCGCCAAGGCCCTAGTGTATGTGAACTAGAAGGCCCTACCCCTATTTTAAACATATCAAATACGGAAATTGCTTCATGTGGCATTTGGTAAAGTTAATTATCAATTTTCATTAAGTTTGGTAAATGAAGCATCTCTTTTTTCTGCCTTTTATTTTGTTATTTAGTGTTATGGCTAATGGGCAAGTTTTTGACACCAAATCGCCTCTTCATCGAGCATTTAATGACAATCCTAAATGGTTTAGTCGGATAACAAGCAATCCTGATAGCTTCCGCGTGCAAATAATTTATACCCAAATAAACCGGAATAAAAAAAATAAGCCCTCATTTAAAGAGTTTAGTTATCGTTTGAACAAAGAGGAATACTTCTATCCTGCTAGTACCGTTAAAATGCCAATTGCTTTATTAGCATTAGAAAAAATAAATGAACTCGGTATTAAAGGGTTGACTAGAAATAGCATTATGATTACGGATAGTGCAGCAGCTGCTCAGGATCATGTATATAATCAACCCAATGCAAATGATGGGGCACCTACTATTGAGAATTACATCAAACAAATATTCTTAGTAAGTGATAATGATGCGTTCAATCGTTTATATGAATTCTTAGGTCAAGAATATATTCAGCGTAAATTAAAAGAAAAAGGTTATCCCGATGTCATAATACGTCATAGGCTACAAGTAAATAGAACAGTAGAGCAACAGTCTATCACTAACCCAGTCAAATTTTATGACACTGCTGGAAACCTAATTTACGAGCAGCCTGCTATCAAAAGTAATGCAGTGTTCGAAGCTACTAATGTGTTGCTGGGTAAGGGTTATATAAAAAGTGGGAAATTAATCAATGAGCCTTTTTCGTATTTAAATAAGAACAGAATCCATTTACAAGACCTTCACCATATTCTACAATCTGTAATATTTCCTGAGCAATTTACTCGAAAAAAACGATTTAACTTAACGGAAGACGATTATGCTTTTGTAAGAAAATACATGAGTATTTATCCTCGTGAATCTGAAACGCCTTCTTATGATTCAAGTTATTATTATGATACTTACTGTAAATTTTTATTACAAGGATCGGAAAGAAAAACCTTGTTTCCTAATGTGAAAATTTATAATAAAGTGGGAGATGCATATGGATTTTTGTTGGATATCGCATATATAACAGATCCTTCAAACAATATTGAATTTATGCTCAGCGCAGTCATTTCTTGCAATACAGACGGTATTTACAATGATGATCAATATGAATACGATGCAATAGGATTTCCATTCATGCGAGACTTGGGGATTGCAATTTATCAACAAGAATTACAGCGAAAGGGCAAATTGCCCATAATTAAGTAAATTGTAGTCTTAAATTTTTCTGAATGGAATTGTCTTCTTTATTGAATAGGTTTAGTGAACCTGAAACACTTAAAATGGCCAAGTTGGGTCGCGAATTGCGTGCCCAAGGCATTGATGTGATTGATCTTAGTTTGGGTGAGCCCGATTTTGATACGCCTCAGCATATTAAAGATGCAGCTATCAAAGCAATCAACGATAACTGGAGTCATTATACCCCAGTACCCGGTTTTTTAGATCTACGAGAAGCAGTTTGTACTAAATTGAAACGCGACAATAACCTTGATTATAAACCAGAACATATTGTGGTTTCAACTGGTGCAAAACAAAGTTTAGCCAATTCCATTTTAGCATTAGTAGATGAAGGTGATGAAGTGATTATACCTACTCCTTATTGGGTTACTTACTCTGAACTAGTAAAGATTGCACGTGGTAAAGTAGTTGAAATTAGAACTACAGTAGAAAACAAATTCAAAACAACAGCAGCAGAATTAGAAGCTGCCATAACCCCTAAGACTAAAGTCTTTATGTTCTCCTCACCTTGTAACCCATCAGGTGCTGTGTATAGTAAAGAAGAACTAGCTGCCTTAGTAAAAGTATTTGAAAAGCATCCTGGTATTACCATACTTTCCGATGAGATTTATGAGTACATCAACTTCATAGGAAAACACGAGAGCATAGCACAGTTTGAAAGTATTAAAGATCAAGTAGTCATAATTAATGGATTGAGTAAAGGATTTGCGATGACTGGATGGCGCCTAGGTTATATAGCTGCTAATTCAACCATCTCTAAAGCTTGTGAGAAATTGCAAGGCCAGTTTACCAGTGGCACTTGTTCTATTGCACAAAAAGCTGCAGTAGCAGCGCTTACAGGCGATTTAAGACCTTCTTTAGAAATGACAGAAGAGTTTACTAGAAGAAGAACTAAAACCTTAGAATTAGTGAATGCCATTCCAGGTTTCAAGTGCTTTGCTCCTGAAGGCGCATTTTATGTATTTCCTGATGTAAGTTATTATTATGGGAAATCAAATGGTACGGAAACCATTAAAAATGCAGCAGACTTTAGTATGTACTTATTAAATACAGCCCATGTGAGTTCTGTTATGGGAGACGCTTTCGGAGAACCTAATTGTGTTCGATTCTCTTTTGCCAATAGTATGCAAAATATTGAGAGAGCCTGGGAAAGAATAGCAAATGCACTTAGTAAACTTGCTTAATTAGGGGTATAAAATAAAAACTGCTGGCACTTTAAAGTACCAGCAGTTTTTTGTTATGCTGCAATCGCTTTTAGAATAGCAGATTATTTGGCATTGGTAGCAATTCCCCCTTTTTTACTATCTACACTAACTGTGTATTTTCCCTTTCCTTCTATAATCCACTTAACAGTAACATTACCTAAACCAGGGATATTGTCAACTTCTATTGTACTGGGATTATTGTCTTGAATTTTTGAAAGGTTCAAATCTTTGTCGGTCATGATCATACCAGCTACTACTTTAGCAGAAGTGTTTAAAGTAATATAATCTGGTCTTTCTATTTTATTTTTCACATCTTGACTGCTATGCGTTGGCATTAATCGTTCATTGGCAATCACTGCGGTTACTTCAGTTAGTCCACCACCTAAATCTTTTTCTTTAATTTCTGATACCGATAATTTGGGAGTATGATAACTATGATAAATGCTGAAAGCCATATTTCTGTGTGCGTCAGATTCTAATAAAAATCCTGGATGGGCCCTACCAAAGTTCTTTTTAAATCCACCAATCTCCACTTTGCCATATTGTGGATGCTCGTATTCTTTCCAATCAACAAATCCATCTTTAAACAATAAATACTTATCAAAATTGTATGAGCTATTATCAAATGGGCTTCTGGTACTTTCTTTCATGAACATTAAGTAGGGTGTCCACAATTCATTTGAATAAGTATATATGCCTCTGCCTGCATAAAACCAATCTAGTTCTCCACCATAAGCGGAATACAAATCTTTGTATACTACTAAGTATTTATAACCCGGCATTAATTCTTCTCCCTTCTTTGCAATGGCATCATAAATGGCAACGTCTTGAGAATTATAAGTGGTTACATCTGCAGATGCACCTGGCCCTCTTAATATCATTCCCCCTGCATTATGATAAGACTGAGCTGCAGCTATATTGGGATGTTTCATAACAAATTCCATCACCGCTCTATTTTCAGGTATGGAGAAAGGATATTTATATGCTCCATTCTGAATATAATTGGGTTGCCATCCCCAACCCCAGTCTCTATTGGGGTCGTATTCAAAGGCATATCCATCTTCATTCACTCTGCCGTCCCCATCATTATCAATCCCTTCCATTCCAAGGAGTTCATAATCCCCTTGTTCATCTGCATTTGCCATAACCATATTCCTAGGATCACGTGGGTCTAATTTATATCGACCATTTACATTTTTTCTTCGCATCATCGTAATATGACCGTCGCCATCCAAATCATCATACCAATCCTCATTTACCAATCCATCACCATCGTTGTCTACAGGTTTAATACCCGATCTTGGTGAACTAGAAGTATTGGGTTGATGCATATAACTATCCCTTCCATCGGGGTTAATGCTTGGTACAATATAGAATACTTTGTCTTCTAGTAATTCTTGAATGAATTTGGTGTCGCCAAAACTTTCTGTTAAATACCAAGCAGTATATAAGGCAAACTCTGCACCTTGAATTTCATTAGAATGTATATTGCCATCAATATACATTCCTGGCTTTTGTAATTCATTGCCCTTTTTAAAATCAGTAATGGTTAAGCACCACAAATCTCTTCCTGCATAAGACTTTCCTAATGAAGTTAATTTGGCTAAGTCTGGATAAGCTGCTGCAATTTTTTTACAAAGTGCTGTAATACCTGCATGGTCGTAATAACGGTTCCAACTTGCCTGAACCTTAGGATTAACAGGAGTTCCGGCCGCTTTAAAAACTTGATTGGCTTCTTGAGCAATTAAGCTTGCACTCAATAAAAGTGCTAATGAAAATGAATATATTTTTTTCATGATTGAATTTTTATTGTAACGAAATGGCTTTAGTAGTTAAGCCTATGGCTGGCGAACCCGTTTCAACAGTAACAGTTCCCGTACCCTTTACAATCCAACTGAATTGTTGCATGGAATGTGGTTCCATATTGTTGATTAAAGCTAATTTTTGTCCACCAATCAATTGTTGTTTGTCGGTTAATTGTAATGCCACTTTCAATCTTTTCACAAAATAATTTCGATCTGCAAATTTGCTATGTGTAGGTAGCATGCCAGTATTGGCAACATCAATCGTTATCTTAGTTAAGCCATTACTCAATTTTTGGGTGTCTACTTTTTGAACAACTACTTGTGGCTTTAGATTGACCAACTTAGTTAGAAATGCAGTATGTTTAATGGCAATACTGTCTACCATTTTATAAGGAGGATTCATCATGACGTAGGGATCAACACCTCCTACTTGCACCACTTGACCTGGGAAGTCGGGATGTTGAATCGTTTTCCATTCTGTAAAATGATTCAATCCTTGCTGTGCACTCCATCTTAAATAGTTTGCTGTAGCATCTTCTACCGTAAACGCTTTTTCCTTTTTTGCAGTATCTGGTTTGGCTTTAGGAACCCACCATCCTTGAGTACTGAAACTAAAGCGTCCATAGTGTTGGTAAGCCCAACTCAAGAAATCTCCGCCCTCAGCACTTGGTTTTGGGGCATCTTTTACTCCCATCGTTTTATTATATAAATCACTTACAACAGTGGTGACTTTATCATCACTTGTACTTAAATTATTTAAACTGCTAAAACTAACCACCGCATACACATTAAACGCGTCGTATAAAAAATCTAGGATAGCCCTTGTTTCTATTTCACTTGCTGGAAATTCACCTGCTCCAGCAGCAAATGTTTTATGCTTATAGGTTAGGTTCTTGTTGAAATGAATGCCACCAACCCCATCTTCATTGTATTCTCCATCTTTATCGTTGTCTAAACCTTCAGATAACAATAAGTATTTTCCTTTCTCTCCTTTGGTAATATCTGCTTTAATTAACACTCTAGCGTCGTCTGGATGTATTTTATAAATACCAACCGGACTTTCTACACGCATCATGGTAATTTTCCCATTTCCGTCTAAATCATCAAAAGCATCCTCATTGGTTTTACCGTCTCTGTCATCATCTGTATTTGTAGCATTACCCATTCGCTCAAAAGGAAGTTTACTAAAATAAGTTTCCATGGCATCTGGGCTCATATTCGGAAACAAATAATAAGTATTTTCATTTAAGAGTTTTTGTATGCTGTCTTTATCAATTTGCTTCATTAGTTTTTCAGCAAATTGAATCACTAGTTCGGTGCCGAGTAAATGAGCGCCCTCTACTCCCCCCACCACAGCAATAGCTGGCTTGGTTTCTGTTTTGCCACTGCCCAATGTCATGACCCAAATATCTTTTCCTCCAGTTGTTTTAGCAAGAGATTGAAGGGATACCCATTTGGGGTTGTTCTTAGCCAACAGGGTAAGCCGGTTTTGTTGTTCTTGTAAGGTTGAATACTGTTGTGCTTTTATTTGCCCAATTAGAGGCAAAAAACAAGCCATCAGGAATAGTTTTTTCATGTGCAAGCTTTAGGTCATAAATATAATTGAAATGGCCTTTCAAAATTTACATATTGGATAAATGGCTTGTACCTTCGTTATCCAAATAGGACGTATGATTGATCCGGTAAAAGCAGAAATGTTTAGAAATAGGTTGAATAAAGTGTTTAAACACAAGAGCAAATTAGCTCGCAGACAACAAATTCTCTGCTACCGTATTTATGATCATGATTTACCTGAATTTCCTTTCAGCATAGAATTGTACGAAGACCAATTATATATTGCCGAATACTTGAGACGGCACGGAATGGAAGACGATGTGCATGATGCTTGGATGGACGAATGCAAGGATATCATTGCAGAGATTGTGGATATTCCTATAGAGCGCATGAATTTTAAATTGCGCAAAAGGATGAGCCATAAAGATGAACAGTACGAAAAAATAAGCACCGAAAAAGAATACAGTACTGTGTTAGAAGATGGCCTGAAATTTTTGGTTAACCTTACCGATTACTTAGATACAGGCTTGTTTTTGGATCATCGGATTACCCGAAAAATGGTGAGGAACACTTGTGCCAATAAACGGGTATTGAATCTATTTTGTTACACTGGTTCTTTCTCTGTGTATGCAGCTGCTGGAAGTGCTTCCAGCGTTACTTCGGTTGATTTGTCTAAAACCTATTTGGCTTGGGCAGAAGATAATTTGACCATCAATTTATTTAAGGATAAAAAAGCCTACCAATTTATTCATGCCGATGTAAAGCAATACCTAAAAACCCTTCAACCGAATAGTTTTGATTTGGTGATCATGGATCCGCCCACCTTTAGCAATAGT
>JAGOGG010000047.1 GCA_017996795.1 Sediminibacterium sp.
GATTTGTTGGTTCTTGAAACGCAGGATCCAAATCCTAAATATCCTGAAGAACTAGACCCCCAAAATTTTGAAGAAGCGCTAACACAATACAAGCTCTTACATAAGAAGTATGTGCAATTACTAGAAAGACATAATCTATTACTTGAACAAAGTTTGAAAAACCAATAGTATGCGTGTATTGGATTTACCTATACGAGTGCTAATTCTAGATGATCATGAAATTTTTACTGATGGGGTTAAGCATTTATTGGAAAGTCAACAATCAATTGATTGGATTGATCAGTCTCAACATAATCAATCAATCGAAGCAACTATTCTAGATTTTCAACCTGATATAATACTAATGGATGCAGACTACCCAGAAGTAGCTGTTTCATCCGTTTCTACTTTGATAAAGCAACACGCTGTTAACAGTAAATTGATTGTTTTGAGTTCAGTTCAAAATGATCAATTACTCTTAGATGCTATGGCTGTTGGTATTAAAGCCCATTTAATAAAGACTTGTAAACGGCAAGAATTAATTGATGCAATTGATGCTGTTAGCGAAGGCAGTACTTTTTATTGTAAAGAAACAACCAGTCGGTTACGTGTACTGATGGCCAATGGCAGGTATCATCCACATCAAAAAAATGAACCGATTCAATTGTCTGAAAAAGAAAAATCAGTCTTGCAATTAATTTGCGCAGAATGCACCAGTAAAGAAATTGCTGATCAATTAAAAATGAGCAGCAGAACCATTGAAGCATACCGTAAATCATTGCAAGAAAAAACCGGCTCGAAAAATTCGGCCGGCTTAATCCTTTATGCTATTCGCACTGGTATTGTTGCTTTAAAAGCTTCATAATTACCATTTACCATCTCCATCTAATATATTTCCTAATCCTCCTAGTATACTTCCTTCTTCTTTGCGAGCACCTACTCCGTATTGTAAAATTCTACCTGCTAAACGGCTAATCGGCAATGTTTGAATCCAAACTGAGCCTGGTCCTGTTAGGGTGGCAAAAAATAATCCCTCACCACCAAATAAGGTGTTTTTAATCCCCCCTACAAATTGAATATCATAGTTTACACCAGAGGTAAAACCTACTATGCAACCAGTATCAATTTTCAGGGTTTCTCCCGGATGCAAATCTCTCTTGAATACGTGGCCGCCTGCATGCAAAAAACTCATGCCATCGCCTTCTAGTTTTTGCATGATGAATCCTTCTCCTCCAAATAATCCAGTTCCCAACTTGCGTTGAAATTCAATTCCTACATTCACTCCTTTTGCTGCACATAAAAAACTATCTTTTTGACAAATAATTCTGTTATTGTATGCAGATAAATCGAGTGGTATAATTTTTCCTGGATAAGGAGAGGCAAAACTTACTCTGCGTTTGCCTTGATTCACATTGGTAAATGCAGTCATAAATAAACTTTCACCCGTCAACATTCTTTTTCCAGCGTTTAAGAGCTTTCCAAATATGCTGTTGTTTTGTTGTGATCCATCTCCAAACATGGTTTCCATCATTACTCCGTCATCCATCATCATGAATGCACCTGGCTCGGCAATAGCAGTTTCATTGTAGTCTAGTTCTACTTCTACATATTGCATTTCTTCACCAAAAATGCGGTAGTCTATTTCGTGGTTTCGCATATTTTAATTTTTTACTAAAATAGTTTTTTGTTCTCCCATCCACACTTTCTTTCCCTGAATTTTTCTTATTCCAAACATAATTCCTACAAAAATAAAGAAGAGTGGTCCGGTAAATCCAAATAATGCAACATATTTAGTGCCATAAAATCGTTCCATTGGTCTTCTTAATCTTTCAGAAATCAAGTACATACTTGGTACCATTATTAAGGTTAAGAAGAAAGAGAAAATTAAACCATAAATAATCGTCCATGCTAAAGGCCCCCAGAATACTACTGAGTCGCCACCAATAAAAATCTTAGGATCTAAATGCGTAAACATCGATACGAAGTCTATATTAAATCCTACTGCCAATGGTAACATACCCATGATGGTTGCCAATGCAGTTAACAATACTGGTATAATCCTGATTTTTCCTGCTTCAATTGCCGCTTCTCTGGTTTTGTATCCACGTCCTCTTAACTCATCAGTAAATTCGATGAGTAGAATACCATTCTTAATTACAATACCCGCCAATCCAATGATACCAACCCCTACCATGATGGTAGCCATACTCTTTCCGGTTAATGCATATCCTAAGAATACACCAATGATAGAGAAGAATATTTCGGTTAATACAATAAATGGTTTACTCAAACTATTGAATTGCAATACCAATATTAAAAAGATGATCAATAGCGCGCTTATTAAAGCAGTTCCTAAGAATGCACTGGTTTCTGCTTGTTGCTCTCCTTCACCTGTTTGTTTTATAGTGATATCTGCTGGTATAGGTGTTTTAGCTTTAAATTCTTCAATCTTTTTGGCTAAAGCTTTATTGATTTCTGGTGTTAATGAAGGATCCGTTACAGCTGATTGAATTTGAATGGTTCTTTTCAGGTTCTTTCTTTTTACTCCACCCGCTGTATTGGTGTATTCTAATGTAGCCACACTATTTAACGGAATTTGTTTAATTGCTCCCGAAGTAAAATCTCTGAATATAATACGCATATTCATTAACTCATTAATATCGTTTCGAGACTTTGCGTTCAAACGCAACTGAATTTTGTATTCATCTTCATCGTCTTTCAGTTTGCTCACTTCTTTCCCAAATACAGCTGTTCTTAATTCCATTCCAATTTGTGCAGTACTCACTCCTTCGGCTAAAGCGCGTTGCCTATCTATATTAACAGTGATTTCAGGGTTATTTAAGTCAACATCCATTTCTAAGTTTTGCATTCCTGCAATTCTATTGGTGTCTAAGTGATTTTGTAACTGAATAGCCGTTTTAGCTAGTGCATCAAAATTATCACCTGAAACTTCAATATTAACAGGAGGCTCAGTTGGAGGACCAGCATCTTCTTGTCTTACTTCTATTGAACCACCTGGAATGCCTTTCATTTGTTTTCTAATTTCTTCTTGAATTACAGCAGAGCTTTTGCCATGCCTTTTTTCAAATTCAACAAATGAAACTTGAATTCTACCTAAGTGTGTTTGTGTACTTCTATTATTGTCTCTTGGATTATTGGCTCCTACTGCAACGTTTGAAATGACACTTTCCACTATACTACCTTCTTTACCAGGCTGTTCATTTCCTAGTATTTTATATACCCTTCCTTCCAATATTCTCAATACCGAATCAGTAGTTTGTGATTTAGTACCTATGGGCATTTTTAAATACACGTACACGAATTTGGGATCACCGCTCGGGAAGAACGGCTTTGGATTGTCTCTAAGAATCAATAAGATTAAAGAGATAGGGAATAAAACAAATAGTCCTATTAATAAATACACGGGTCTTTTTCTAACCAATATGTATTTTAATAATGCTTCATAACGGTTCATTAAACCTGGCAATGCTCTTTCTTGGAAAAAGTGTATGATATTTCTAAGCACATATCTTTCCAATACTATTAATCCCATCATAAAGATTAAGAAATTACCAAACCCATGCCAGCCTGCTATATTAAATAAAACGCCTAATATAGCCGAACCCCAGAACCACCATTTTTTGAAAATGGCATTTTTAGGAGATTCGAATTCGCGTCCTTCAGGCTTCATAAAGCTCACAGCAAATACTGGGTTGATAAAAAATGCAACCACCAATGATGCTGCCAACGTTAAGATGAGCATAATGGGTAAGTATATCATGAACTTTCCAATAATGCCCTTCCAAAGTAATAGTGGGAAGAATGGCGCCAAAGTTGTTGCTGTTCCTGCTAATACCGGAATAAATACTTCTCCGGCTGCTTCCTTAGCAGAACGCACAATTTTCACTTTACCATTATTGTAAATTCTATGTGTGTTTTCAATAACAACAATGGCATCATCTACTATTATACCCAATCCAAATAGTAAGGCAAAGAGTACAATGAAGTTGAGTGTGATTGCGCCACCAGCTATTAATTCACCCAATGGTAAAAACATGAATGAAACGAATACCGATAGTGGAACACTTAATGCCACAAAAAAGGCATTGGTTACTCCCATAAAGAACATCAAAATCAATAAAACCAAAATGAATCCAATGATTATGGTATTAACCAATTCATTAAAAGAGGTTTTAGTTCCTTTACTTTGGTCACCTGTAATAACTACTTTAAGATTTTTAGGGAGCTCTTCACTTTGTTGCATTTCAGCAACAATTTTATTAATACCATCTGCTGTATTAATTAAATTTTCTCCAGCTCTTTTTACAATATTAACAGTGATCACATTTTCTCCATCTAGTCTGGCATAGCTCTCTGTTTCTTTTACAGAGTCTATAATTTGTGCAACATCTTGTAAATAAATAGCAGCCCCATTTACATTTTTTATTTGGATATGTTGCATATCATAGGCGGTGGTAAACTGCCCTTTAATTTTAATATTACGCTTCATGGTTCCCACTTCTACCAATCCGCCACTAATATCTTTGTTCTCTAAATTAACCGCACTCTCAATATCTCTGAAGGTAAGTTTAGCAGCAGCTAATTTTGCAGGATCAATATTGATTTGAATTTCACGCTCGGGCGCACCAATGATTTCAGCACGGTTTACTTCTTTTAATTCTTCAAATCGATCTTGTAATTTATCTGCATATTGTTTTAGCTTAATACCATCAAAATCGCCACTTATATTAACAAACATGATGGGTTGATCACTAATCGAAAACTCTTGCACATTGGGTAAAGAAGTTAAGTCTGTTGGCAAATCAGTTTGTGCCTTATCCACTGCATCTTTTACTTTTATCTTTGCAATTTCCGGTTTTACATCTGTGTCAAATTCAACTACTATCAAGCTATAGTCTTGTTGAGAAGTAGATTGAATTTTATTCACTTTAGCACCACTAATGCCCTTTAATTGTTTCTCAATGGGTCTGGTTACTAAATTTTCTATGTCTTTGGGCGAGTTACCAAAATAAACAGTAGTAATAGATATGGTAGGAACTACAATATCTGGAAATTGTTCTTTTGGAAGCGTTGTGAACTTATTTAATCCATATAATGAAATTAAAATTGTTATCACATAAACTGCCGTTCTATTGTCAATGGCCCAACTGGTGGGTTTAAACTCTTTGAATTTTTTGGCTATGCCTTCAATGAAATTCATGCTAAATTATTTTTATTGTGCTAAAACCTTTACAGTTTGTCCATCATATATATTCTGATATCCTTCGGTTATCAGTAAGTCTTTTTCGTTCAGACCAGTTTTTACTTCAATCAACTTGCCATACAGTTCACCTACAGTAATCATTTTCTTACGGGCAACTAATTTTTTGCCTTCCTGAACAGCTATATAAACGTATTTGCCTTTTTCTTCTGTTTGAACGGTATTTACATTAATTGAAATGGCATTCGGTACTTCGTAGTCTTGAAATTTCACTTGAGCCAATTGATTGGGTCTTATATTGGCATCATAAGGAATTTTAATTTCTACATCAAAGCTTCTGGTATTTGCATCAATTGATCTGCTAGCAGTAGACACGGTAGCTTTAAACTCCTTATTTAAGTCGGGTAAGCTAATGATTGCATTAGCACCTGCTTTAATGCGGTTGCTGTAGTTTTCAGGAACTCGTGTTACCACTTTCATGTTTTGTGTATTCACGATTTTTATTTGAGGGGTGATTCCTGCAAGTCCAACAAATATTTCTCCTACTCTTACATTTAACTCATCAACTATACCGCTAACATCTGCAAGAATATTCGTAGCACGAAGTTGTTCTTCTGTCACTTTTATTTGTTCTTCTGCTGCCGCTAATTGGCGCTCTAGAGACTGAACATTATTTTTAGCAGATATTAATTGCACTTCAGTACCAATACCTTCTTTCCAAAGATTGTTTTGTCTATTATAAAGGTCTTTAGCAAAACTTAGTTGACTTTTTACCGTTTCAATTGATTTTTGAGCAGCAACCACCGATTGTCTGATGACTGCGTCGTCTAGTTTAATTAATTGCTGGCCCTTAGATACGATATCGCCTCTTTTAACATAAATAGCCCGTACTTGACCTCCACCCATTCTTGGTGAAACGTAAGAAATATTATCTGAGGTAATATTTCCCTGTAAGTCTATATAGTGAACAAAATTCTCTTTTGCTACTGGAGTGATATTAATCAATTTGGCATTGGCTCCAGCATTAGCTGTGTCTAACACATTGATTTCATTTTGTAAGACACCAATTTTTTCAGCTAGTGCATTCTGCTCTGTTTTTAATTTCTCTAAAGCTGCTTTTTTTGAAGCAAGATCATTGCCTTCTTTTTTTTCACCGCCACAACTGCTTAGTATGGCAATTGATGTTAGAATATGTAATAAATAGATTGTCTTTCTCATTGTTTATGGTTTAATATTTTTATAATTTTCCAATTGCAGTTAAATAATCAACTCTTGCTATGATAGCATCATACAATGCACTGATATAGTTGGTTTGTGCCGCTTTTAAGTCTACATCTGAGGCATTGATTTCGGTATTAGAACCCGTACCTGCTTCGTATTTTTTCTTAGTTTGTTGGTAAACCTTCTCGGCTAATGCCATATTATTCTTTTGAAAATCTAAAGTAGCAATGGCCGTTTTGTATTTTAATTTCGCCTGTTCAACGGATTGATCAATATTCAGTTTTAAATTTTCTAACTGATTATTGGTTTGTTCTAATTCTATTTTAGCTTTTTTAATTCGAGCATCTTTTGCAAATCCACTAAAAATGGGTACGGCTATATTCACCCCAATTGAAGAAGAGGTAAACCAATCTCCTTTTCCAAAAAAGTTAAATTGGTTTCTTTGCGCCAACTTGCTATAATTGGCTCCCAACGCTACGGTTGGTAATTTGCTTAGTTCATAGCGTTTTACATTAAACGCGTTCAATTGTTTAGCAGAACTGAGGTATTGAAAATCTCGACGATCTTGGTAGTTGTACTCTCCTTTGGTAATGTCTTCTTTAATTTGAGAATAGTCTAAAGTGTCGGTTAGTAACAAGGTATCTGCTACCGGCATTCCCATTAATGTCTTTAAACCGATATACCCCATTGCAATTCCGTTTAGGGCTTTTATTTTTTCTGTACTCAAGTTGTTTAGTTGAACAGCAATTTTGTCAATATCAATTCTTTCTGCAAATCCATTTTTATACAATGCTTTTACATCGTAGTCTAGTTTTTCTAGTCTTTTGATATTGGCATCTAACAATTCAATTTGGGTTTTACTTACCACCAATTGATAATAGACTTTGTACAAATTGGTTTTGATATTTTCTTCTGTAACCCTTGCAGCAGCTTCTTGAAAATCGATGGATGCTTTTCTCGCTTGTAATCCAATAAATACCTGACCATCAAATAATAATTGCTGTAATGAAACACCAGCACTGGCGTTCCACTTGGTTCCAAATTGCGCCGCAATAAAACCAAAATCTGCAGGCATTTTAATTGGATTGCCATTGCCATCTCTTACACCTTGGTCTATCAATACCTGATAAGTAGCTGGTGAAATAAAGTTGGGTAAGGTTTGTACTGCTACATTGGGTAAATGCTGTGTACCAATGCTACCTGAAATGGTTGGTAATGCAGATGCAGTAATTTCTTTATTGGTTTGCATTTGTGCTTGAATGGCCAATAATGCATTTTTTACTTGCACGTTGTTCTTTTTTGCATATGCTACTGCTTGCTCTATACTGAATTCGTACCGACTGGCTTTTTGTGCCATTGCGGTTTGCATCATTGCCATGGTGCAAAGCAGTGCAATTAATTTAATTTTGGTGTGCATACTGTTTATTTTTCTCTTTGCTGTTTATACTTGTTAATTAATTTTTGTCCTTTTGGGGTACATATTCCGTACAGAAAATGTTCCATTAGTTCCATTTCAACTTGAACTAATGAGAGTTTACTCTGAGAAAAGATTTCTGGATTAAATCCAAGGAAAATGCTTTCTACTCTATAGCGTGCTATGATGTCTACATTAATATCTGCTCTATAATACCCTTCATCAATCCCTTTAATCAGGTTCTCCTTCATGATGTTTACAAAAAATTTATTCTTGTGCGCATTCATTTTTTTATAGGTATCTGGATGGTATTTCTGCATTTCAAAAATGATGGCAGGGTTCATGGTACTCAACATTTCTTGTAACATGTCAAAGCCCCTAAACACTTCTTGTACTGCATTGTCACAACTGCAGGAAATACTGGTGCATTCGTGCATGTCTTGCTCAATTTCTCTTTGAACAACGGCGTCTACTAAATGATCCTTGTCTTTAAAGTATTGATATATAGTCTTTTTGCTGGCGCCCAAGTTGGATGCGATATCGTCCATAGTAACCGACTTGATTCCGTAACGGAAAAACAGTTCCTGGGCTTTTTCTACAATTCTTTGCTCCATATTGTTAATTTCGGAGGGCAAAACTATGGAAACTATTTTCGTTACCAAAGTTTCCAACGTTTATTTTTCATTAAATTATTGTTAAACGCTATATATCTTGGATAAGTGGTAAACTGGCCCAACTGCATTTGTTGCTGTATCTTGCGGGCATTATGACCTTCAAGTCTTTGTTAAAACGCTTACTCCAATATTTTTTCCAGGGCTTAATTGTATTGGCGCCTATTGGTATAACTATTTGGGTAGTAATCAGTTTGTTTAATGTAGTAGACGATATTTTGCCGAGCATTATTAGAAATGTAGCGCCCGATTTTGTGCAAAAAGATGTTAATGGCAATATTATTAGAATGCCTGGTTTGGGCTTTTTAGTGGTTATAGCATTGGTTCTGTTGGTAGGATGGTTGTCTTCGTTATTTGCAATTAATCGATTGGTGGCGTTGCTTGATACTGTTTTAGAAAAAACACCTGGCATTAAATTCATTTATTCTTCTGTTAAAGATTTTTTAGAAGCATTTGCTGGCAATAAGAAAAAATTTAATCAACCAGTTTTAATAAATGTGGATGGGGTCGATATTTGGCGAATTGGATTTATCACCCAGCAAACCAGTAAAGATTTTGGTTTAGAAGAGCATGTAACTGTTTATGTGCCACACTCTTACGCTATCTCTGGCATTACTTACTTTGTTCCTACTAATAAAGTAAAACCACTACCCAATATTGGTGCTGCCGATGCAATGAAATTTACTGTTTCTGGTGGAGTAACAGATGTACATGATTAGTTTCTTTAGCAATTAACTTTGCATTATGACTATTGCGGTAAACGCTATTTTTTTTAACTCAGCTAATTTAGAAGGGTACGGACATTATACGGTCTCCATCTTTAAACTATTGGTTAATCAATATCCCGAGCATCAATTTGTATTTGTGTATGATCGACCTCATGAGGCTGATTTGATTATAGGAGCCAATGTTCAATCTATAACGGTAGCTCCTGCAGCCAGACATATACCTGCCTTTTTTTATTGGTACAATATCAGTGCAGCTTTGGCTGTACGAAAACTGAAAGCTGATGTATGGGTGCAGCCCTATGGTTTTTGTAGTCTTAGTACTGCCATCCCTCAGTTATTGGTTGTGCACGATTTGGCTTTCAAACATTTTCCCAAACATATTAGTTGGACCCAGCGTTGGCATTACGCAGCAATGACTCCTCGCTTTTTAAAAAAAGCTAAACGGGTTGTTACTGTTTCTGAATTTTCAAAACAGGATCTCATTCAATATTATCCCCAATTGCATTTAGACCCAATGGTAATTAGTGGGGCTGCAAGAAATGGGTTTAAGCCTTTGACTTGGGAAGAGAAAGAGCAAGTAAAAGAAGCCTATACCGAAGGCTATGAGTATTTTTTGTGTGTGGGCGGCATCAATCCCCGAAAAAATATGATGCATATTTTAAAAGCGTTTTCACTTTTTAAGAAATGGCATAAAAGCAATATGAAATTGGTTTTCGCAGGTAGACTTGCATGGCAATACCAAGATTTTTTAGAAAAACTGAAGTTCTTTAAATACCGCAATGATGTTGTATTAACGGGCTATGTAGAAGAAACTATTTTGCAAAAGCTTACTGGTTCTGCTTATGCGGCTTTGTACGTGTCTGATTTTGAGGGATTTGGGCTGCCGATTGTGGAAGCCATGCAATCGGGCGTGCCTGTTGTAGTAGGAAATAATTCAAGTATGCCAGAAGTAGGCGGTGACGCTGTTTTATACGCAGATGCTGCTGACCCTGAAGCCATTGCTGCACAAATGCAACTGCTTTATCGCAATGAACAAATGAGAGAAAATTTGATTCAAAAAGGCATTGAAAGAGCCACCCATTTTAGTTGGGAAAAAGCTGCTCAGTTATTTTGGGAGGAAATACTCGCTACAAAAGCGGTTTCGTCTTAGTTTTGCGCCACTTTAAATGATGAATATGAAGCAATCAACAATTTCAGTGAATGTTACTTTAGATGAAAATAAAGTGCCTCAACATATAGACTGGTCTGCATCTGACAGTACAGCCGATGTTAAACAAGATGCCAAAGCAATGATGTTGGCTTTTTGGGATGGTGCCGATAAATCTGCTATGCGCATTGATCTTTGGACAAAAGATATGATGGTAGATGAAATGGCCGATTTTTATTACCAAACAATGATGGGTATGGCTGATACCTATTTAAGAGCTACCCAACAACAAGAGTTGGTGGAGGGCATGAAAAACCATGCAAAGGAATTTTATAAGAAATTTCGCGAATCTCAATTAAATCAAAATAAATAATACACCATGAGCTTAGAAGAAAAGGTAATGGGTGGCATGAAAGATGCCATGAAAGCCAAAGATGAAGCCTTATTAAGAGGGTTAAGAGCCATCAAGGCCGAAATAATTAAGGCTAAAACTGAACCAGGAGCCAATGGTCAAATTACAGAAGAACAAGAGCAAAAATTGTTGCAAAAATTAGTGAAGCAAAGAAAAGATTCCTTGGAAATTTATCAGCAACAAAACAGAGCCGATCTAGCGCAGAAAGAAACAGAAGAAATTGGGGTGATTGAACAGTTTTTACCTAAGCAGTTAACCCAAGAAGAGTTGGATGCCGCTGTTGCTTTGATTATTGCAGAAACAGGGGCTTCATCTGCTGCAGATATGGGGAAAGTAATGGGTGTTGCCTCTAAACAATTAGCAGGCAAAGCAGACGGTAAGGCAATTGCAGCTGCTGTTAAAGCGTTATTAAGCAAATAGCGTTTATGTTTTTAGATATTATGGTGCTGGCATTGCTGGTTCTTGCTTTAATAAAAGGTTTAAAACAAGGATTGGTTGTGGCGGCACTTTCTTTTGCAGCTGTCTTTGTAGGATTAGCGGCTGCTTTAAAGTTAAGTACTTGGGTAGCTGCTTGGTTGGGTAATACCGTTAATATTGCTGCAACATGGCTGCCTTTCTTGGCTTTCATAGTTATTATGGTAGCCGTTTTTATAGCAGTAAGAATTTTGGGCGCTGTGCTAGAACAAGCATTGGAATTGTCTTTATTGGGATGGGCCAATAAATTGGGAGGATTTATTTTATATGCCCTTTTATATATTACTGTTTTTAGTGTAATTATTTTTTATGCAGAAAAGATGCAGCTGCTTAAACCCGAAGCGGTTGCCGCTTCTAATAGCTATCCCTATATTCATTTTTGGGGACCTTATTCAGTAGAAGCATTGGGTAAAATCATTCCATTTTTTAAAGATATGTTCACCGATTTGACCAATTTTTTTGGTTCAATTAATAAAAATATCACTTAAAAATCTCTAGTATTTTAACTACTTTAGCAAGAATTGCTAGGCCAAAAGAAAAACAACCCAATGAACTACGAGCTAAAAGAAGTTGATAAGTTTAAATTTATTGAAGAAGGGGAAGGAGAAACCTTGTTGCTTTTGCACGGTTTATTTGGTGCCATGAGCAATTTTGCGGACCTCATAGAACATTTTAGAAAAAGTTATAAAGTGGTGGTACCCATTTTACCTTTATTTGATCTAGATATTTTTCATACCAGTGTGGGTGGATTACAAAAGTTTGTAAATAAGTTTATTGAAACCAGAGGGTATAATAATATTCACTTATTAGGCAATTCATTGGGCGGACATGTTGCATTGGTACACGTTTTAAAACACCCTGAACATATAAAGACCCTCACATTAACCGGCAGCAGTGGGTTGTTCGAAAATGGAATGGGAGACAGTTATCCCAAAAGAGGCGACTACGAGTATATTAAAAAGAAAACACAGCTTACTTTTTATGATCCAGAAATGGCAACTAAGGAGTTGGTAGACGAAGTGTTCGAAATAACCAATAGTCGTGTTAAAGTGATTAAAATCATTGCTTTAGCAAAAAGCGCTATAAGAAATAACTTAGGCGAAGAATTGAATCAAATTAAGCAACCTACTTGTTTAATTTGGGGAAATAATGATACCATTACCCCTCCATTTGTTGGAAAAGAGTTCAATAAATTGATTCCAAACAGTGAGTTGCATTTTGTAG
>JAGOGG010000048.1 GCA_017996795.1 Sediminibacterium sp.
TGCTGTTACCGCACCTTATATGCACAACGGTATGTTTAAAACCTTAGAGGAAGTAGTTGAATATTACGACAACCCTTATCAATTTGTGGCCAAACCCATTAATATCGATTCTACTTTAAGGGAGCCACTAAAATTATCTGTTGATCAGAAAAAAGATTTAGTGAATTTTTTGAAAGCGCTTACCGATAAGCAATACCTAAAAAAAGCCCAATAGGATATTTAACAAAAGATTGCACCCTATTGCTCGGGATTTAATAGTAAATTATTGTTATTTCACTCAAAATTTGACACATGGAAGACAAGAAACAATACCAAATATTACTTTGTGAAGACGATACCAACTTGGGTATGGTGCTTAAAAACTACTTAGAGTTAAATGAATACGAAGTAACATTGGAAAGAGATGGACGATTGGGTTTAGCCGCTTTTCAGCGTGAAAAATTTGATATCTGTTTACTAGATGTAATGATGCCCAATATGGATGGATTTACATTAGCGGAAGAAATCAGGGATATTGATCCAGATGTGCCTTTGTTTTTCTTGAGTGCCAAAACCATGTAAGACGATATTATTCAAGGTTACAAATTAGGTGCCGACGATTATATTACTAAGCCTTTTGACAGCGAAGTATTGTTGATGAAAATCAAAGCCATTTTGAAAAGAAATGAAGAAGAAAATAAAATCAACGACAATATTGAATTTGATTTGGGCGGTTATCATTTTAATCCAAAATTGAGAGAACTGAAGATTGGAAGCACCATGCAAACCCTTTCTCCTAAAGAGAATGAACTATTAAAAATGTTGGCCGAACATAAAAATGATTTATTACCTAGAGAAAGAGCATTGAAAAAAATATGGGGCAGCGACACTTATTTTAATGGTCGTAGCATGGATGTGTATATTGCCAAATTACGTAAGTACCTTAAAGAAGATACCAATATTGAAATTGTCAATATTCATGGAAATGGATTTAGACTGGTTGCCCCTTAGGCTTTATCGAGTTTAAGTAAATAGCTCCCCAGCCTCTCCTCTTTTCATAACTACCCCTAGGTGATTGTAAGCTTTCAATGTGGCTTCCCTTCCTCTAGGGGTTCTTTGTAAAAAGCCTTCTTGAATAAGGAATGGCTCATATACTTCTTCAATAGTACCAGGCTCTTCTCCTACTGCTGTAGCAATAGTTGTTATACCAACAGGACCTCCCTTGAATTTATTGATAATGGCAGATAAAATACGATTGTCCATTTCATCTAAACCATGCGCATCTACATTTAAAGCTTTTAATCCATGTTGGGTAATACCTAAATCTATCTTTCCATCATTCAGTACTTGTGCAAAATCTCTTACTCTGCGCAAAAGGCCATTGGCAATCCTAGGTGTGCCACGGCTTCTACCTGCAATTTCAGCAGCAGCATCCAGCGTTATTTTGGTGCCTAATATAGCGGCACTTCTTTCTATAATTTTTTGCAATACAGGTGCCCCATAATACTCAAGTCTAGACTTGATTCCAAAACGCGATAATAAAGGTGCCGTTAATAACCCGCTTCGAGTGGTGGCTCCCACCAATGTGAATGGGTTTAGATTGATTTGAATGCTTCTGGCATTGGGACCTGTATCAATCATGATATCAATTTTAAAATCCTCCATTGCCGAATACAGGTATTCTTCAACCACTGTGCTCAATCGATGAATTTCATCAATAAACAACACATCATTGGGTTGCAAATTGGTTAGCAAGCCTGCTAAATCACCTGGCTTTTCAATTACGGGTCCAGATGTTTCTTTAATGCTTACGCCCAACTCATTGGCTACGATTCTACTTAAAGTGGTTTTGCCCAATCCGGGTGGACCGTGAAATAATACATGATCCAACGCTTCCCCTCTTAATTTGGCTGCTTTGATAAATATCACCAGATTCTCAATTAATTGAGGCTGACCAGAGAAATCATCTATTTCCCGAGGGCGGATGGTATTCTCAAACTCCTTTTCCGCGGGATTTAATGCATTCAAATCGCTGTTTAGATTATTATTTGACATAACTCTTCAAAAGTACAAATAAAGCAGTCCTTATCTTTGGTAAAATTATAGGATCGTGCAAAGAAAAGCTTTAGTTCTAGGTGCAAGTGGTTTAACCGGCTCTTATCTGCTTGAAATATTATTGGAATCTGAATTATACAGTCAGGTAACCATTTATGTTCGCAGACCGCTAGGCAGATCGCATCCCAAACTGGTAGAGCAACTCATCAACTTTGCAACGATTGAATCTTGGACTGATGCAGATGACGTGTATTGCTGTTTAGGAGCCACCATCAAAACAGTGAAAACCAGGGAAGCTTTTACATTAGTAGATTTATATGCTCCATTGCATATTGCCAAACTACAATTATCTGCAGGCAGTAAACGTTTCTTAGTTGTTAGTGCAGCAGGAGCGAATCCTAAGTCTAATGTTTTTTATAACAAGACCAAAGGCAGATTAGAAGAAGCTTTGAAACAACTCAATTATAGCTCTATTTATATTTTTCAACCTTCCTTTATTTTGGGCCCAAGAAAAGAATCCAGATGGTTAGAAGAATTAGGAATCTTTTTCGCATTAAAAGCTATTCCAATTATGAAGGGTCGTTTCAAAAAATATATTCCCGTTCATGCAAAAGCAATCGCTAGAAGCATGGCTTATTTTGCATCTCATTCAAAAACTGGAATTCATATTATCCCCTCGCATATCATTAAACAATGGGAGAAACCTGATTTTATTCCCACTACTTAGCCCATTGAATTAATTTTAATAAGGCATCTGGGTCAGGACAATTATCTAAATATTTATTTCGATCGGCCAAACTACAAACCCCGGGATAATCCCCTTTTTTGTTTTCCATATCTAGAATCAATTGAAAATGCAAGTGTGGAGGCCACTGTCCATTTTCTGCAGGCTTTCCAAAATGAGCAAAGACTTCTCCAGCATGAATAAATTTTCCTTCCCTTAAATTGTCTAGATCTTTTAAAGCTAAATGACCATACAAACTATAAAAATTGGCCCCTGCAATTTGATGCGATAAAATAATGGTTGCTCCATAATCACCATAGGCTTCATTAAAAGCAAAACTATGAACAGTAGCATCTAAAGGTGCAGATACTTGTGTACCTGCTTTGCCCCAAATATCTACGCCTAAATGGATGCACCTAGCTTGTTCTTCTACTACCCCATCAAATACCCTACTCCTTGCATATACAGTTCTATGTTCATTATATCCGCCGATGCCATACAATGCACCTGCAGTGTTTAGTGTTTGGTTAATGTAATCAGAAAAGCTTGCGGTGTCTTCGATAATTTCAGTGGTTAAGGCCTTATTGAGCTCCGTAAAATCCATAGCCAAGATTTTTTCCCTTTGGGGATTAAACTCGACAATTGGCTGAACAGCTAGCTGAGGCTGTTGACTTAACCAGAAATAAAAACTATTTGAATCCATGGGTTCCTATTAAATATTATTTCAACTGCTTTAGCACTTCTTCAATTGCTTTGTCTAACTGTGGATCCCTTTTATTGATTTTATCATTAAAATTTAATGGTACTAGCATATCTGGAGCTACACCTGTTAACTCTAAATCGTTGCCATCTAAACTATAACAACCCCAACTGGGCAAGCGTACAAATGAACCATCTACTAATCCTGCACCGCTGGTAAATATGATCCACCTATAAGTAGGCATACCAATGATTTTGCCCAACTTCAACGCTTTAAAACCTGCTGCAGTCATTTCTGCATCACTTAATGATTGTTCATTAATCAATAGAACAATGGGTTTGTCTGATGGACCAAAATTAGATTGAGGAGTCAATTTACCCTCACGGTATTTCCAACGCAAATAAGTTTTCTGACTCAAAAACTTCAATACTTCATCGTGTACATTCCCTCCAGTATTGTATCGAAGATCTAATATCAACCCATCTTTTTGATATAAGTCTTGCGTCATATCAATGAAGAATTTCTCTAGCTCTCCCAAGCCCATATCTTTCATATTGTGATATGCTACTTTCTTATTGGTCTTTGCATCAACAGTTGCTTGGTTGTTTTTAATCCATTCATCGTATAAATTGGGCGCAATAGTTCTTTGAGGATGTATGTTTACCGTAACAATTTTACCGTTTCTATTAAACACCAATTGTAGTTCTCTATCCAAACTGGGTTTACTGAAATAGCTGTTTCTGTCTTTAGTAATATCTACTGTTTCTCCATTTACCTTTAAAAGAATATCTCCTGGCAATACATCAATTGATTTTTTATCCGCAGCAGTATTGGCTAGTACATCTTTAACTGTGTAAGGTTTATCGTTTTCAAAACGAATACCTGTTTCCATGGTTCTATTGACTAATCGAATCGTTTCTTCTTCACCTGAAGAAGAAAAACCTTGGTGAGAAGAATTTAATTCTCCTAATAAATCATTCAATAGCACCCTTAAATCTGATCGAGTATTGAGTGAAGGCAAATACCCTTCGTATTTCTTTTTCATAGCAACCCAGTTAACACCATGAAATTTTTCATCGTAAAAATTTTGTTCTACTTGTGCCCAGGTTTCTTGAAAAATTTGTTTAAACTCATCGGCTAAACTTCTTTGAAATGTTTGAGAAATAGTTACCAAATCTGCTTTATTGGCGTCTAAATTGAATTTGTACAAATTGCCATTCCCCAATAAAAACATTTTATCTCCTGCTTCAGCATATTCAACGCTATTGGCGTCAATACCATTTACTCTTTCAGTTTTGCTAGGTTCAAAAGGATCCAATACAGTTTTCCAAAGTCCCAATCTGCCTTCTGCGTGGTCACTAATATAAAGTACAGTTGTTTTATCTCCTTTCTTTAGCACATTCAATAAATACTGTGAACCAAAATTGGGCCCAACCTGTTCCAATCTGTCCATCAATCCATTAAAATCAATATTGATTACCATCGCAGATTTGGAGGTATCTTTCTTCTCTATTTTAAATAAATCATTGAACTTATCTGACCGAAATGGCTCATCTAATTTTTCTAAAGCCATCCTATAAATTCTTGGATTGCTCATCCCAAAAGGATAGGAAGGCTTTGTTCTACTACTTACAAAATAAATATACTTGCCATCAGGAGACCAAATAGGATCCGCTTCAGTCACTCCTGAGTTGGTTAAATTATAGGTTTGGTTTTGCTTGATATGGTGAATCAAAATATCTTGTTCAAAATTTTTGATTACTGTAAATACCAAGAACTCTTCGTTTGGAGAAAAACCAGGACTGGAATTTTGCATGGCCCAGATTTCATCTTTTACCACTGTTTTCGTCTCAAAAGTTTTGGTATCCATTAACACTACTTCATCTCTTCCACTCAAATAAACCAACTTACTTTTAGATTTATTCAACACCAAAGAACGATTGTCTTTTGTTAGATTGGTGATTTTCTTAGGGGCAGCTGAACCATCTGCCAATACAGTGAATATATTGAGATAGCCGTCTACTGTTTCGTTAAACAATAAAGTATTATTGTCTGCTAACCATTTTACTTCCCTTGCTCTCTCTGTGTTTCCTTTATTGATTTGCTTTATAAACTTCCCTTCCACATCACTTACAAATAGCTCGCCTCTTGAAATAAATGCCAGTTTTTTACCATCAGGTGAAATATCCATTGCACCAATTTTTCCGCGCACATCGTACTCTTTTTGAGCTGGTAAAATTTGGTTTCTAAATAATTGAATATTCAGCGGACTCGCTTTTTTATTTGCAATATTGTACCACCAGAGTTGATAATCTTTTTCAAAAACCACATAAGCCCCATTTGCACTCACAATAGGTGTTTTAATAGAACTATTAAATTGAGTGAGGGCTGTCTTTTTGCCGTTGCTAAAAGTGTATAAGTTGTACTCGCCATTGGCTTCATCAGAAATAAAATAAATAGACCCTTTCTGATCAATGGTTGTTGCAAAATCTTTACCTACCCAATCCGTATGCTTTTGATAAGTTCTGGTTTTTATATTGTAAGATTGAATGTCTGGATTAAATGGTCCTTTGTATCTTTTTCTTGCAACTTGGTTATTACTTTCCCAAGTATCATTAAAATAAATATCGCCGGTTATGGGATGCTCCGCAATTAAATGATCCATTAAAAAATAATGATCCCCAAATAAACGCTTTGGTGTACCCCCGTTTATATCCACTGTAAAAGCAGATGCAGGACCATACCTACTAGAAGTAAAATAAATGGTTTTACTATCCCAGCTAAAATTAGAAACAATATCTGCTGCACTATGAAAAGTAAGTTGTTTCACTTCTCCGCCACTTAAGGGCATGACATAAATATCGGTATTCCCCATTTGTTCGCCCGTGAACGCCAACCACTTTCCATCAGGAGAAATGCGTGGAGTTGTTTCGTAGCCTTGCATAGCAGTTAATCGAGTAGCTTGCAAGTCTACTGTAGAGGCTTTCCAAAGATCTCCTTCAAAACTAAATACTACTGTTTGAGCATCTGGTGATAAAACAGGATGAGATAAAAAACGAGGAGCAATCGTTTGCGCGGAAAGGGTTTGAACAGTTAATCCTAGTAATACCCATATTTTCTTGGTAATCATAATTACAAATTGAATATTGAAAGTAAGCGTATTTATATAACAAAAAAAGCCACTCATATAAATGAGTGGCCCTTAAAATAAGCATTAAGCCATTTTAGCGCAACATTCCTTTTGGAACTTCTTTGCCCAATAAGTGCTTATAAATGAACTTGGTTTTTAAATTATTGAAGTGATTGCCCTTGGCGCCGCCCCATCCATGTCTTCCACCAGGATACAACATGAATTCAAAATCTTTTCCTTTGTCTTGCAAAGCACTCACCAATTGAATACTATTTTGCATATGCACATTATCGTCCATGGTACCATGAACCAATTGTAATACACCATTAAATTTATCAATATGGGTTAATACACTTCCACTTTTATACCCTTCTGGATTTTCTGCTGGTGTATCCATGAATTTTTCGGTGTAATGACTATCGTATAATTTCCAATCAACTACAGATCCACCTGCCATAGCATGGGTAAATACAGATGAGCCATAAGTTAATGCATAGGTACTCATGTATCCGCCATAACTAAATCCGGTGATGGCAATTTTACTAGGATCCGCTTGACCGTTTTGAATAAACCATTTAGCCATATGCATATAATCTTGCATTTCCCAGTAACCTAAATTGCGGTGCATGTAGTTTACACCTGCTTTTCCAAAATGGCCACTTGCACGGTGATCAAACTTAACATGGATCAATCCTTCTTGAGAATAGATTTCACGTGTTTGATTCCAGCTCCAACTGTCCCAAGTATTTCCTGCATTAGGTCCACCATAAATATCTACCAACATCGGATACTTTTTGTTAGGATCCATATTGGCAGGCCAGGTTACCTGAGCTGGTAGCTCAAATAAACCATCTGCACTTTTAATGCGAATAAACTCGGTCTTAGCAATTTGGAAATCTCCCATTGCAGACCCCTTTGAATCACCCAACTCACGCACTATTTTTCCCTTGCCATCTAACAAAGTCATTTTGGTTGGAGTAGTGGTATTACTATAAGAAGTAACAAAATATTTTCCATTCGGCGACAATCTAACTTGCGTATGATTGTAATCTCCAAAAGTTAGTCGCTTCATTTCTGACCCATTCATTTTAACGCTGTATAAATCTGTACGTGCGGTATTTTCTTTACCTCTTGCAGTAAAATATACTAAGCCGTTTTTCTCATCAATTAACTCGGTGTTCAATACGGTGAATTCACCTGATGTTATTGGATTAATTAAACTACCATCGTTATTGTGTAAATACAAATGATTCCATCCTGTTTTATCGCTTTCTAAAATAAAAGCCGGCTTGTTTTTTAAGAAAGTAAATCGTTGTCCAGCTCTGTCTTCTAAATCAACCCATGTTTTCTGTTGTTCTTCATACATGATTTTTTTAGCACCAGTTCCAGGATTTACATCAAATATTTTCAAATGATCTTGGCCACGGTTTATCCATTGCACCAATAAACTACTTCCATCATTTCTCCAAACAGGCCAACCAAAATATTGGTCGTCTTTTGCATTAAAATCAGCCCAAGTAGTTGCACCACCATCAACCCCAACAAATCCTACTTTCACTTCTGGATTTTTATCCCCTGGCTTTGGATAACGTGTTTCTTCAATAAAGCCATGCTGACCTTCACTGCTGTAAATGGGGAACATCGGCACCATGCTTTCATCAAAATGCATATAAGCCAATTGTTTGCTATTAGGGTTCCACCAGAATGCACGATAACGCGTTCCTCTACCAAAAATTTCTTCCCAGTATACCCAACTTGCATAACCATTTAATGAAGTACTGGTTCCGCTAAAAGTAAGTCTGGTTTCTTTATTCGTTACTAAATTATAGGTATACAAATCATTGGATTTGGTATACGCGATATAAGTACTATCAGGAGAGAAAGTGGGATTTTTTTCTTCTGCAGCATCAAAAGTGATTTGCTTTTCGGTGTCTCCGTTTTTATAAAATAAATCTGCTTTTTTAACTGATACTGTTTTAGTAGGGGGAGCTGCACCTTTCATTTGATCGGGTGTTGCTACCACCAACTTTCCTGTTTTCACGTCCATTACATAATTCTTAGCAGCAGAATCTGGATGAATTTTTTGGTTTAAAATCACTCGATCATCATCCAACCATTTCATGAATTGAGGCAGCGGATTGCGAAAGTTTTCGGGTAATTTATTGGCCATCAAATCAGCTTTGCTGATCATTTTGTTTTGGGCCAACGTAGGGTATGCAAGCAAAAGCAACCCAAATGATAAAATATACTTATTCATAGTTCAGAATTTGGACCATGAATATAGTAAAATATGCAGGAAGCTTTAAAAGATCGCCTAAAATGCTTCATTCAATCGAATATAATAAGCCCCGCCAGCAGTGCTGTTTCGAGCATAATCTATTCGAAGGAACATTCTGTTTTTCTTATTTACTAAAAAGCGAAGTCCCAGTCCGCCCGCTTTTAAAAGATTACTGGTAGAATAGCTGCTTGGAGCATCATCAATCAACCCAGCAGAACCAAATGCTGCACCATACACCCAACGCCAAATATGAAAACGATATTCTGCTTGCAGTGCGGTAAATGAGCGGTCTCTAAATCTACCGGTAAAATATCCCCTCATTAAAACAGAACCTCCTACTCTGGGCAATTCTCTTAATGGAACATTTCCAGAAGTATGAATACTACTTAATTGAAATGCCAAAGTACTGTTAGGTGTTAAAGGATAAAATTTTCTTAGGTCTAAAAACCAAGTATTAAAATCGTATGGATTGTTTTTAAAAGATATATTTCTGGAAAAATAAAATTCAGCGAATGCCCCCTTGTGTGCACTAAAGGGAAAGTCTCTTCCCTCGTATAATATAGCAGGACCTAATCCCAATGATTTACTTCCATTAATGCCCGACACCTGTTGTTCTGAAATACTTAATGGTCTCAGGTTTACAACATTGTATACATCATTGTAGTCAAGCTTTAAACCAATATACCATTGATTCCTCAATAAGCGATAAGTTCTAGACTCTAAAAAAACCCTGCTGTAATCTTGTGCTAAATAATTGTTTTCTGCAACCGTATTATTTCCTACACCCCAAAATCGATCGTTGTATGTGCTGTATCCAGCAGATCCGCGAAATACAAATTTTTCGCCTTTGGTAAAAACTTGCCAAGTTGCTTTTGCTTCAAATTGCCCCAGTGTGCTATACGTTAACTGACCATGTATGTAAGAGCCTCTTGCTTCAGAATCCTTTTCTTTTGCATTAAAAAAATATTCCAATGCGCCCCCAAATCGAACACCGGTTTCGGGGGTAGAAGTAAGAATAGGTATGGGCACAATCCGCAAATTCATTAAGGGCAACGAATCAGGATTAATAAAATTCCGAATCGTTTTCTTAGGCGCAGGCACTACTGCATCCTGAGCATTCACCATTAAAGTTGAGCTAAGGGCTAGGCCCAGTAAACACTTATATAACCACATTGATCATTCTCCCTTTTACAAAAATAAATTTCTTCACTGCTTTGCCTTCCAACCATTTTTGCACCAATTCATTGGCCAATACTATTTTTTGCGCTTCTTCAGATTCCATATCAATAGGCAAATTAATATTGGCTCTAACTCTACCATTGATACTTACTGGATAATCTTTGGAAGACTCTTGCACATAAGATGCTTCAAATGGAGGAAACGTTGCATTTAATATGGAACCTTCATTACCTAATTGATGCCAAAGCTCTTCACTGATATGCGGGGCATAAGGGGTTAAAAGAATCAGCACTTGTTCTAAGATTGCTTTTTTATTGCATTTTAGATCGGCCAATTCATTCACGCAAATCATGAAAGTACTCACCGCCGTATTAAAACTAAAGCGCTCTGTGTCTTCTTGAATTTTAAGAATGGTTTTGTGCAATACTTTTAGTTCAGTTGGATTAGGGCTGTCTTCATTCCAAACCTTCCCTTTCAATTCATCATAGAACAAACGCCAAAGCTTTTTCAAGAAACGATGTACCCCCTCAATACCCTTGGTATCCCAAGGTTTGCTCTGGTCTACGGGACCTAAGAACATTTCGTACATCCTAAAAGTATCCGCACCATATTTTTCTACCAATACATCAGGATTGACTGTATTAAATTTGCTTTTAGACATTTTCTCTACTTCCGCTCCACAAATGTATTTGCCGTTTTCTAATACAAATGTTGCGTTGGCATATTCGCCATTGCGCCATTGTTTAAACGCCGTAATATCCAATTCGTATCCATCTACAAAATTGACGTCAACATGAATTGGATTGGTATCATAATCTTTAATTAACCCTGCTGAAATAAATTCATTGGAGTTTTGTTTATTCCGATACACAAACCTTGAACTTCCTTGAATCATTCCCTGATTCAATAATTTCCTGAAAGGTTCATCAAAGCCAATATGGCCTAAATCAAATAAAACTTTGGTCCACATTCTACTGTAGAGTAAATGCCCCACAGCGTGCTCCGTTCCCCCAATATATAAATCTACCTGATTCCAATAATCACTTACATTTTTATCGCAAAAAGCTTCGTTATTATGCGGATCCATATAGCGTAAAAAATACCAGCTACTACCTGCATAGCCCGGCATGGTATTGGTTTCCAGCGCGCCTCCTGGAATGATTGAATCATATTGATGAATCCATGCTGGAATATTAGCCAGCGGCCCTTCTCCCTCCGGACCAGGCGCATAACTATCTACCTGAGGCAATTCTAAAGGAAGTTGTGATTCGTCTAAAGGATAAGCTATTCCGTCTTTCCAAATAATCGGGAATGGTTCACCCCAATAACGTTGTCTGCTAAATGCAGCATCGCGCATTTTATAATTGACTTTTTGTTTGCCAATGCCCATTTCCACGAGCTTGTCAATTACAAAAGCAATGGCATCTTTTAAAATAACCCCATCTAAAAATTCGCTATTAGACAATGCTACCTCTTTGGTAGAATTGGCTTCTTCTCCATTAAAATGTTCTCCAATAATATTGGTGATGGAAATATTAAAATGCTTCGCAAACTTGAAATCTCTCTCATCGCCACAAGGCACTGCCATGATTGCTCCTGTTCCATATCCAGCGAGTACATATTCGGAAATCCAAATAGGAATAGGGCGTCGATTAAAAGGATTCAATGCATAGGCACCAGTAAAGCAGCCGGTGATTTTTTTCTCCGCTTGGCGCTCTCTATCACTGCGACTTTTAACGTAAGCAATATAGTCTTCAACAGCCTGTTTTTGATCGGCTGTGGTAATTTGTTCAATCAATTCATGTTCAGGAGCCACTACCATAAAGTCTACTCCAAAAATGGTATCCGGTCTGGTGGTGTATACTTTTAGTTTAGCAGCAGTTGCACTATCGGCAATGCCAAAATCAATTTCAGCGCCATAAGATTTACCAATCCAATTGGTTTGCATTTCACGCATGGCTTCGCTGAATTCAATTTGATCTAAGCCACTGATTAAACGGTCTGCATATTCGGTAATGCGCAAATACCATTGTCTTAATTTCTTCTTAACAACGGGATGACCGCCTCTTTCGCTTAATCCATTCACCACTTCATCATTGGCCAACACCGTACCCAAGCCTTCACACCAGTTCACTTCTCCATAGCCACAAAAAGCCAACCGATATTGCATCAAAATATCTTGCTGTTCTTTTTCAGAAAAAGCTTTCCATTCAGCTGCAGTAAATTGAAGTTGATCATTGGCAGG
>JAGOGG010000227.1 GCA_017996795.1 Sediminibacterium sp.
ACGCAGATACATTGGATTTGATTTTACAAATTGCCAATTTTAGGCATTCAAAAGGCGGACCTTACAAACCCATATTAATTGGAAACAAAGAAATTCTCTTGCACGATAAAGCAGCAGAAGATGGATTCGATTTATTATTAGCTGGGGCTTTATTAATGGGTGGTTTATTCTTTATTGGATTGTTTTATTTTGGTAAGCACGATAAAGTCATCTTATTCTTCTCTTTATTTTGTATTGCCTATAGCTATAGAGTTATAGGTTCTGATAATTATGTACTACATAGCTTGTTCCCCAATTTCCCTTGGATTATTGGTGTTCATTTAGAATACTTAAGTCTTTTTGCCAGCTTTATATTTTTCATGTTTTACACAAAGTATCTATTTCCTGAAGAAACCAATAATTGGTTACTATATACGGAAGCAATTCTTGCGGGAATTTTATGTTTAGTAGTATTGATTTTTCCTCCTAGCGTTTTTACTCAGCTAATCAATCCATTCTTGATTGTAATGTTTAGTATCATCATTCATGTATTCTATATTTATATACGAGCATACTTGAATAAAAAGCTGGGTGCTAAATATGCCTTACTGAGTACAGGTATATTATTGGTGATTTTTTTCTTAATCAACTTGAAGTACTTTAATATTATTCAGCCACCAAGATTCGTGTTGTTTTTTGGCTATATCACTTTTTTCTTTTTACAATCCTTAGTACTTTCTTATCGTTTTGCCTTTATTTTAAAAGAAGCTAAAAAGCAAGCTGAGCAAGGGCTGAAAGCAAAAAATGATTTCTTGAGTACTATGTCTCATGAAATTAGAACACCGCTTAATTCCATTTTAGGCATGACCAATATTATGCTGATGGAAAAACCTTCTGAGGAACAAAAAGAACAATTAAACGTCTTATTGTTTTCTGCAAATAATTTGTTGTCTATCGTAAATGATATTTTAGACTACAACAAAATTGAAGCTGGAAAAATTGGATTCGAATCCATTGAAATGGATTTAAAGAATATTGCCAATAAATTAATTGCTGGATTTAGAATTTTGGCGAAAGACAAGGGTATTGATTTAAGATTAAAAATTGATGAGCAATTATCAACCAATTTAATAGGAGATCCTACTAGGACAAGTCAAATCATGGGTAACCTTATTCACAATGCCATCAAATTTACCAAGAAGGGCTTTGTAGAATTAAGGATAGGGGTTATTAAAAAAGACGGTTCGAATATTCATTTACTGGTAGAAATAGAAGATACGGGAATTGGAATTGCAACTGAGAAACAACAAATGATTTTTGATCAGTTTACACAGGCAGACACCAGTACTTCAAGAAATTTTGGTGGCACCGGTTTGGGTCTAGCCATTAGTAAACTATTACTGGAATTACAAGGGGCTCAGCTTCAACTTAAAAGCGAACCAGAAAAAGGCTCCACATTTTTCTTTGAAATTAAGTTTCCAATTGCAGCACCAAAAATTATTGAAAAACCTATTGTTCAAAGCCCAGCACCCACAGAAGAAAGCAAGCCTTTAACGGGGATGTCAATTTTATTGGTAGAAGACAACGAGGTAAATATTTTAGTTGCAAAAACTTTTTTAAGCAAATGGGGTGCTACAGTAGATATTGCACAAAACGGACAAGAAGCTGTTGACTTATTTAATTCAAGTAAACACCAGATTATTTTAATGGATATGCATATGCCAGTAATGGACGGGTATGAAGCCACTCGAATATTAAGAGAACGTGGCATAAAAACGCCCATAATTGCTTTAACCGCTAGCTTACCTAGAGAAATTGAAGACCGTATTAAAAGCACTGGAATAAATGATATAGTAGTAAAACCCTTTATTCCATCGGAGCTGTTTAAACTAATTCTTCACTATACCGGAATTCACCGTTTTTAAAAGCGAACAAGAGCCTATCTTGCAATTGAATTTAATAGTATGCAGGATTATTTGAATGGACTTAATGAGTCTCAACGGGAAGCGGTTACACATATAAAAGGGCCATTGATGATTGTGGCAGGTGCAGGAAGTGGAAAAACAAAAGTATTAACTACAAGAATCGCGCATTTAATGGCGAATGGAGTAGATGCATTTAATATTCTCGCGCTTACATTTACGAATAAGGCTGCGGCCGAAATGAAAGAAAGAATTGAAAAAATTTTAGGTAATGCAGAAGCCAGAAATTTATATGTAGGCACTTTCCATAGTGTATTTGCCAGAATACTTAGGGCAGAAGCAGGCAAATTAGGATACCCCAGTAATTTCACTATTTATGATACCGACGACAGCCGTTCTGTATTAAAAACAGTCATCAACGAATTACATTTAGACGACAAACATTATAAACCCAATATCGTTGGTAATCGAATTTCTTCAGCAAAAAATGCGTTAGTAGGTCCTGCTGAATACGCAACCGATTACGCCATTCAACAAGAAGATGCAAGGTCTAATAGGCCAGCCATTTCGCAAGTATATGCAGCATATGCCAAACGTTGTTTTAAAAATGGTGCAATGGATTTTGATGATCTGCTCTTGAAAATGTATGAGCTACTCAACAATTTTCCTGAAGCATTACATAAGTACCAGCACAAGTTTAAATATTTACTCATAGATGAGTACCAAGATACCAACCCGGTTCAATATCAAATCAGCAAGCTTTTAGCTGCTGCTCATGAGAATATTTGTGTAGTGGGTGATGACGCACAAAGTATTTATAGTTTCCGAGGTGCTACCATTGAAAATATTTTACAATTTCAGAAAGACTACGACGATGTAAAAGTGGTAAAGCTGGAACAGAATTACCGAAGCAGTCAGCAAATCTTAAAAGTAGCCAATCAAGTCATAAAAAATAATAAAGGGCAAATACCTAAAAATCTTTGGACCGAAAACGAAGAAGGTGAAAAGATTAAATTGGTCAGAACCATGACCGATAACGAAGAGGGTAAATTTGTTGCGGATACCATTCAAGAACAAAAACTCCGCAATCATTATTTTAATAAGGATTTTGCCATTCTATATAGAACCAACGCTCAGAGCCGTTCTTTTGAAGAGAGCTTAAGAAAAATGGGGATTGCGTATCGGATTTATGGAGGTGTAAGCTTTTATCAAAGAAAAGAAATTAAAGATATTCTTGCTTATTTGCGCGTGATTGTAAATACGAACGATGAAGAAGCTTTAAAACGAATCATCAATTATCCGGTAAGAGGAATTGGAAAGACCACCATTGAAAAACTAGTCATCATTGCCAATGATCAAAATATTTCAATGTATA
>JAGOGG010000049.1 GCA_017996795.1 Sediminibacterium sp.
AACAGCAGTTGAAATAGTGATAGGACAATTGCCAACAAGTTCAATTGTATCACAAGCAAAGAGCAATGTGTACACTGGTGGTAATGCAAATAATATTTACATAGGTTATGGTGCACAAAGCACCGTATTAAAAGTAAATGCAACTGGTGGAAGTGCTTACACTTATCAGTGGATGGGAGCTGCAACGAATATGTTGAGCAGCACGACCAGCGGTATGCCAGTATTCACACCAACAGTAGCTGGTACATATACCTTCACAGTAGTCGTGACCAATAATTTTGGATGTACTACTACCTCTAAGATCACGATTTGTGTGAAAGATATCAGAGTACCAGGTTCTAAGGGTGCAGGTAAAGTTTACTTATGTCATATGCCTCCAGGCAATAACCAGAATCCACAAACACTAGAGATTAGTGTGAATGCAGTAGCTGCACATTTAACTGGACATTCAGGAGACAGATTAGGCTCTTGTGCAACAGCAGCATGTGTTGAATCAACACCTACTGTAGGAGCAACCAATACCAACAACTTTAGTAAAGCGGAAGAGGTAGTAGCCGACGACTTAAAAGTGGTGGTTATGCCAAACCCAACATCAACCTACTTCACATTGAAACTAGTAAGCAAATCAGACTTACCAGTGAATATTAAAGTAGTAGATGCAGCAGGAAGATTGGTAGAAGGCAAAGCCAAGCAAGCGGCTAACAGCACTTTACAATTGGGTCACAACTATGCAACAGGAAATTACTTTGCAGAGTTCATCCAAGGCAACCAACGTAAAGTGGTTCAGTTGATTAAGATCAAATAGGTTAATAACTTAAATAAACCAAGGGGGCTGCTTAGCAAAAGGCGGCCCCCTTTTTTATATGAATTTTTCAAAAAAATGATAATTAGGCTATTTAAATGTCCTAATTAATGTAAATTGCGACAGTAGGCTAGCCTAATTTATATAAATATGGACATTCCTCGCATTGTACAAGATCAAATTGAGTCCAAAATTGGACAACAAAAAGTGATACTATTGTATGGTACTAGACGTACTGGCAAGACTACGATCATTGAAAAAATTGTTCAAAAATTTTCAAGCGATGCATTGCTTTTGCATGGAGAAGATATGCAGATATCAGCTATTTTACAAAATAGAACCATTGCTAATTATCAACAGCTAACTAAGGGCAAAAAAATCATTATTATAGACGAAGCTCAGGCAATACCTGAAATTGGAAAAATTTTAAAGTTATTAATTGATACCATAAAAGGTATTACTGTTATAGCAACTGGAAGTAGCAGTTTTGATTTGGTGAATAAAACGGGAGAGCCATTAGTTGGACGGAATTTAGCGTTTTATTTATACCCCATAGCACAGGCAGAATTATCAACCATAGAAGAATTCTTGACGATTAAGCAAAACTTAGAAGAACGACTTATCTACGGTAGTTATCCAGAGCTTTGGCATTTAAATAATTTACAAGAAAGGGAAACTTATTTAAAGCAAATGGTCAATAGTTATTTGTTGAAAGATTTACTGTCTTTTGAAAATATCAAGGGAGCAGATATTCTTTATAAACTGTTACAAATGCTTGCATGGCAAGTAGGAAGTCAGGTAAGCACCGTTGAATTAGCCACCAATCTGCAAATTAATAAAGCGACTGTTGAACGATACTTAGACTTACTCTCTAAGGTGTTTATCATCTATCCATTAACAGGTTATAGTAATAATCTGAGAAAAGAAGTTTCAAAAAGTAAGAAATGGTATTTTTTTGATAACGGAATTAGAAATGCGCTAATTAATAATTTTAGCCCATTGAGCCAACGAAATGATATTGGTCAATTGTGGGAACAATATATTTTAAGTGAAAGAATAAAATTCAATCGCTATACTAATTATCAACCACAGTATTATTTTTGGCGTACTTATGATGGGCAAGAAATAGATTTGGTTGAATTAAATAATGGTCAATTGAATGCAATTGAATGTAAGTGGAAAAATGCTAAAGCTAAGATTCCTACTGCATTTACGAAAGCTTACCCTGAAGCAAAGTTTGCCATTATTAATAAAGAAAATTATTTAGAATGGATTACATAAATACCTTGGTTACTACGCAAACAAGAACGCAATCACTCAAACAACCTCGTAAAGTGATTTTCTAAATGCGAGCGCATACCATTTCTAAATTCTTCGGGGGTGCCGTTTTCTAAAAAGTCTACCAGTTCTTTGTGCGATACGAACATTTTTAACATGGGTTGTTTTTTCAACAAACCACTGTTGTGTACATAATCAAAAATAGGCAATAGCATTTTCTGGAAACGCTTCAAGGTAGCGTTACCAGTGATTTCGTAGAGCTTGCCATGAAAAGCAATTTCATGTTCAATATTAAATAAGTGGTATTGTGTGGCAGGCGGTTCATCTGCAACTATTTTGCGGAGTGCAGCAATATCTTCTTTGGTAATTCTATGGAATAACAAATCGGCCATTCCTATTTCTAATACCAAACGTATTTCAAAAATTTCTTTCAAAGTTTCTGGTGCAAGAATATGTGGATTCATACTCTTACTCATCATCCCAAAAATATCAGGGCTTGTAATAACAGACCCTTTTTTCTTTTTTGATTCTATTAAGCCCATCAAACGCAAACGCGTTAATGCTTCTCTAATAACCGTTCTACTTACACCCAAAGTTTCTGCCAACTCCATTTCTTTGGGTATCACATCACCCACAGAAAGTTTGCGCTTTTGAAGCAAGTCTACCAAGCTTTCTTCCACTTTGTCTACCAAGGAACTGGTGTCCATTGGTTTCATTTCGGATCTGAGTAAGGCTAAATTCATTCAGAATATGTATTACTTAATATTTAACACATGTAAAGTTACCAAAAATGCAGCTAATTTTCAATTAACTCATAATGTGCTAAAAATCAATATATTATAAAATTGTTAAAATTTATTTTGCAATTTCAAATAAAGGTAATTATTTTTATGTCATACATAATACAATAAAACTAAATTGCTCGCCATGAACTTAAACTGCTTTAGACTCTGTGTTGTTGCGTTGTTCACAATGCTCTCCACTGCGTTATTAGCCCAAACCAAAAAGGTTTCAGGAACCATCCTGAACGACGAGGCTAAACCTCTTTCTGGAGTTTCCGTTACCATCAAGGGTACAAAAACAGGAACCCAAACCAATGCATCGGGTGTATTCACCATTGATGTTGCCGAAGGAAAATCATTGGTTTTTACCATGATTGGATTTGCATCACGTGAAGTATTGGTAGGATCTAGTGCTATAGTTGATCTAACACTTGCAACCGTTGTAAGTGAATTAGAAGATGTAGTAGTAACTGGTTACGGTTCTCAAAAAAGAAAGGAATTAACTGGTGCAGTAGTATCGGTGAATCCAAAAACTTTTGAGCACAGTCCTACAACCAACGTAGCAACCGTGTTACAAGGTAATGTGCCCGGTTTAAGAATTCAACAACGTACTGGTCAGCCTGGTACCACTCCATCTATTACATTTAGAGGAGGTACCGATTTTGCTGGAGGTGGTACTCCGCTCTTTATTGTAGACGGGGTAATTGTTCCATCATTATATGGTTTAGACATCAATGATGTTGCCAGCATCGATTTATTAAAAGATGCTGCATCTACTGCAATCTATGGAGCAAGAGCAGCGAATGGCGTAGTATTGGTTTCAACCAAAAAAGGAAAAAGAGGAAAAGCACAAGTAACTTATTCGTACAATAATACCACCAACTATATTCGTAAGAATCCTTCTGAATATTTAAGTGCATCCGATTATATCAGAATGAATCGCTTAGGAATTCAAGCACGTTTTAGAGGAGATTCATTAGACAATAATACAGGTGCAATGAATACCGATCGCAACCAATTATTTGGTGCATGGGGATGGGCTGTGAACTCCGGTTGGACTTCGAACACGGGTTTGTACACTACACAGTTGTTGAACAATGCCAATCGTTTTTTACTCAACGATTCAAGATGGAAATTATTGGTAGATCGCAATCCATTTAATGTAAGTCAAATTGATAGTTTGGTTTTTGTAGACCTAAGTGCAAGAGAAAGAGAAGCAATGATTTTGCAACAGAACAATACCAGTGAACACAATATCAATTTCTCTGGAGCAAACGAGCAAGGCAACTATGCTTTGTCATTGGGTTCTGTTAGAGACAATGGTATGATCATCGGTTCTCAATTAAAAAGATTGAATATCAACTTTAATGGAGGACTAAATATTGGCGAAAGATTAAAAGTAACTACCAATATTAGTGCCTATAGTGTAGAGCAAGCATTGCCATATGGGGGATTTAATAATGTAGATCCTGAAGGTGGCGCCGCTGGCGGATTATTGCAGCGTTTTGTAGGAGTAGCTCCAACTATTCGTTACACCAATTATGCAACGGGTGAAATACTACCTGGTCCAAATGATGTTACTTTAGGTAACCCGGCCTATTGGAGTAACTTAACAGTAAACAATACTAATCAACAACGATTCTTAGGGGGTATTAATTTAGAGTACACCATACTTCCTTATTTAAAAGTATTGGCAAGTGGTTCTGGTTACTATCAATACACGAACAATAATTTCTTTACCAAAGCATATCAACAAGGTAATGGTGGAGCAATGAATACCAATAGGGCTGCAAGTTTTAATACCAATAAAACCATGCAGTACACAACCAATGCCTCTTTACAATTCAGTAAAAGATTTAAGGAGCATAATATAACTGCATTAGCTGGAGTAGAGTTTTACGATTATAAAAACTACGCTACATCTGGTTTTGCACAAGGTGCACCAACCGATTTAATTCCTTGGTTAACTGCAGCAACACCACCAAACGTACAAGGAACAACAATTGTAAACCCTGCAGGTGCTTCATCAAACTTTGATCAGTGGGAACGAATTGCCTCTTCAATTGCGCGTTTGAATTATTCATACATGAATCGCTATTTATTAACTGCAGTTGTAAGGGTAGACGGATCAAGCCGCTTGAAAAAAGGAAATTATTACGGTACATTCCCAGGAGTTTCTTTTGGATGGAATTTACATGAGGAAGCGTTCTATAAGAACACAACTTTGTCTAAATATGTAAATAGGATTAAGCCAAGATTAAGTTATGGGGTGAATGGTATTGTAAGTTCATTAGGCTTATTTGCTACTTCTCAAGTGTATAATAACGCAGGAACTTATAATGGATTTGGTGGAACTTATGTAGCCAACTATATCAATTCTGATGTAAGATGGGAGCGTACCAATAGCTTAAACTTTGGATTAGACGCAGGATTCTTTAACGAGAAAATTACATTGAATGTAGACTATTTTGTAAGAAATGTATTCGACAAATTAGCGGGTTTAAATATTTCTTCTCAAACAGGATTTAACAGCTTTACTACCAATTTGGGTCAGTTGCAAAACAGAGGTATTGAGTTGGCAGTAAATGCAAAAATCATTGAATCTAAAACCGAAAATGGATTCAGTTTATCGGTAGGAGCCAACTATTATCATGTAAAAAGTTATGCAAAGAAATTGCCATTCAATGGATTAGCAGGCAATCAAACAAGTGGTTTCTTTGTATGGGATCCTAACAACCCAGGCAAACAAATTTATGTACGTGGTTTAGTAGAAGGACAGCGTATAGGATTAGACGAAGTATGGGCACCAAAATGGAATGGTATTTATACAGATCCATCAACTATTGCTAGAGATGCAAATGTGTACAATGCATTCTTGCCTTATAATAACAAACGCATTAAACAATTAGGAGATGCACAATGGCATCAAGTAAATCCAAACGATACCATTGATAGTCGTCAGTTTACTTATGTAGGAAGAACCACTCCACAACATATGGGTGGTTTCAATATTGCCAGCTCATTCAAGGGTATTCGTTTATATGCGCAGTTTGATTATGCTTTTGGATTTGTAGTCTTGAATAATCAAATTGTAAGAGGATTAAGCCAAGTACAAGGTTCACAAAACTCTACAACCGATGTATTAAAAACATGGTCACCTACCAATCCTACTGGTACAATGCCTAGGTATTATTGGGCAAACCAAGGTAGAAACTACGCAACCGATGCAAGTGGTAATAATCCAGCAGCAAATTTGTGGGAGAAGGGAGATTATGTGATGTTAAGAGAACTAACACTAGCATATGATTTACCTACTTCTATCATCAGTAGATACTTAGCAAATAGAGTTAAAGGACTCAGTGTAAATGTTACCGGCTCTAACTTATTTTATCTTTCTGGATACAGCGGCAACTTCCCTGAAGTAGGTGGTGTAGACCAGGGTAAATTCCCTTTACCAAGAAGATTAACTTTTGGAGTAAGAGTAACATTATAATTGATTGTTCAACTTAAAAATGATTGAAATGAAATACAATAAACTATTTATAGCAAGCGCACTCTTGGTAATGCTGAGTGCTACATCTTGCACCAAAAAATTAGACGAAGTGGTGCCGCAAAGCAGCATCAGTAAAGACCAGGCATTAAAAGATCCTAACGCAGCAAGAACCTTGTATTATGGTACTTATGGTTTGTTTAGATCATACGCAAGTACGTTTTATCAATTGGGTGAAATGCGTGGAGACATTTGGGTAGATGGATTGTTTACCGAGAGTGTAGATGGTGGCTTACAAAATTTATACAGACACAATATCAGTGCGTTGAACGTACCGTTTACCAACTGGGCCGGCATGTACAATTTGCTCTATAATTTTAATAACGTCATTAAGATTATACCACAAACACCTCTACCAGATGCAGAAAAAACCAGAATCTTGGCAGAAGTACATGGCTTAAGAGCGTATGTGTATTATAATATGTTGAGAACTTGGGGTGCAGTTCCATTGAATACTGAGCCAGTAGAAACATTAACCAATACTGCTGAAACGTATAAGCCAAGAACTGGAGCCGACTCTATCATGATTCAAGTGAAGGCCGATATAGCTAAGTCATTAGAATTGTTTGGAACAGCAACACCTATTTCAACCGATAAGCGGGTAGTATGGAGTAAGTTGGCTACACTGGTATTAAAAGGGGATGCATTTATTTGGTCTGGAACCCATATGGGTGGCGGAACTGCAGACCTAACTACTGCTAAAGCAGCTTTGTTAGAAGTTAGAAATTTGCAGGGTGCTACTTTAAACTTACAAGCCAACTATAGAGACATTTTTGATCCCACCAAAAAAGTAAATAATGCTGAAATGATTTTTGCAATCAACTACGAATTGCAACAAGCGCAGTTAACTTTCTTTGGTAATTTCTCAGTAAACTCTATTCAAGCAAATACCTTATCCTTTACACAGGCTGCAACACCCACCGTTTCTTCTGTATATCCTTATGTAAACGGTGCCAACAGAGTAGGTATTAATCCGGCTATTCTTACTAAGTTAACAACCGGTGCGGCCGATCAAAGAATTGCCAATACATTCAGAGTGATGTATGGTAATGCTGCGCCTTTTGCAATTAGAGGAGTGATGTTAACAAAGTATTTAGGTACGGTTGCAGGTACATCACAGATCTACAATAATGATTATCCCATTTACCGATATGCGGATGTATTATTATTGTTGGCTGAAGCAAAAGCAAAATTGGGTGAAGATATTTCAGCAGAAATAAATGCCATCAGATTAAGAGCTTATGGTACAGGTTATACTCCTTATGTGAGTGGAAGCCAAACCGCTAATATGAATGCTATTTTAGAAGAATATTTAAGAGAGTTTATTGGAGAAGGTAAGCGTTGGTGGGCATTGCGTAGAGCGGGCGATTCTTATGTATATGCCAATTTGAATCCTGCATTTTTGAACCCAAGCAGCACGGCTAAATTTTTATTGCCATTGTCATTGGCAATGTTAAATGCCGATCCATTATTAAAGCAAACTGCAGGGTATTAATAATAGTTTTATTAAGCAAGCATAAATGGTAGTTTTGGTCTGCAAGGGGCGGTAAAATGTCCCTTGCATTTATCTCAATTAATTTTATACAATGGTTCATTCAAAATTACAGGGCTTAATTTCGGCGCCCTTTACTCCAATGTATTCAGATGGTTCATTAAACCTAGCATTGATACCACTTTATTATGACCTATTAAAATCCAATGGGGTAACAGGTGCATTTATATGTGGTTCTACAGGGGAAGGGGTTTCGTTAACCAAAGAAGAAAAAAAAGCAGTAGCAGAAGCATGGGCTGCTTGCACTAAGAATGATCCAGCATTTTCCGCAATGCCCTTATTGGGAGGAACCTGCATTGCAGATGCAAAAGAACTGGCATTGCATGCACAAGCAATAGGATTAGATGCAGTTTCATTTACAGCGCCTTCTTATTTTAAACCAGCCAATGTAGATGTATTGGCAGCCTGTTGTAAAGAAATAGCAGCAGTGGTACCCGATATGCCTTTTTATTATTACCATATTCCCGTATTAACCGGTGTTGGTTTTGCAATGTATGATTTGCTAAAAGCAGTAGATGGATTGATTCCCAATTTTGCAGGGATAAAATATACACACGAAGACTTCATGGATTTCTTGTCTTGTTTGCAATACAAGAATGGTCAATACGATATGGTCTGGGGCAGAGACGAAAATATGTTGCCTGCATTGGCAATTGGAACCAAAGCTTCTATTGGTAGTACCTACAATTATGCAGCTCCCTTGTATCATGCTTTAATTGATGCGTTCAATAATGGTGATTTGCCACAAGCACAAATTTTACAACAACAATCCATTGATATGATTCGCTTGTTAGGAAAGTATGGTGGAATAGCTACCGGAAAAGCATACATGAAATTAATTGGGTTAGATTGTGGTAGCTTTAGATTACCGGTAAAAAATATGGATGCAGCAGCATTTGAGCAATTTAAAAAGGACGTGGCTTTATTAGGATTTGAACAGTATAGCTCAAAAATACCCACTGCTACAAATGCCCTGTAATGAAACGATATTATTATATCATTTGTATGCTGACTATGTTAATAGCTGATACTATTATAGCACAATCTCCTGCTGAATGGTCGGTACAATTTAATATTGCAGCTACATTGCCACCAGCAGCCGGAAAACAAATGACGATTGGTTTTGCTGGCGCGGTTTCGGGTGTTCATCAGAATCATTTATTGGTAGCAGGAGGCGCTAATTTTCCAGAAGCCCTGCCATGGAAGGGAGGCAAAAAAATATACTATGCTGGTGTATATCTGTACAAACAAGAAAAAGGAGAACTCAAATTAGTTCAGCAAGGCATTACACTACCAGAATCTATTGCGTATGCGGCTGTTTGTACAACTTCAGATGGAATTGTTTACATGGGAGGAGAAAATGAAAAAGGTATTTCCAATAAAGTATGGATGCTGAAGTGGAATCAATACAAACAAGAACTGGCCTGCATTGCATATCCACCATTACCTATTGCTTTAACCAATGCTGCAGCAACCTATATCAACAATCGAATTTTTCTTGCTGGAGGCGAAACCAATGAAGCAGCATCTGCACAATTTTTTGAACTCGATTTAAACAATCTCAGTGCTGGTTGGAAAATATTACCAGCAATTCCACATGCAGTTTCGCATACGGTGTTAGTTGGATTAACAACCGAAACAAAACCAGTATTGTATTTAATTGGCGGCAGAAAAAAAAACACCAATGGAATCAGTAGCTTATACCATCAAGTATATGAGTATGATTTGCATAAGAAAATTTGGAAAGAAAAAGCACCATTGCCTTATGCATTAAGCGCAGGTACAGGGGTATGGTACAACTTAGACCAACTCATGGTATTTGGTGGAGATCAAGGAACGGTATTTTCTCAAGTAGAAAAAATGTTAGCAGCTATTGCAATAGAAACCAATCCCGAAAAAAAGCAAGTCTTGATCAACCAAAAAAATCAATTGCAAGAAACACATCCTGGATTTAGCAATGAAGTGTTATTGTATCATGCCAATTCCAACAAATGGCAAGTGATTTCAACAATTCCATTTGCCACACCTGTTACCACCAATATTGTAAAATGGAATGATGCCATTTATATACCATCAGGTGAAATTAAAGCGGGTGTTCGTTCTCCGCATATTTTAAAAGCCACTATCTTATTGAAAAACCAATGATCCAAAATAAAAAATATCCATGGATAGTGGTAGCGTTGCTTTGGGTAGTAGCGTTATTGAATTATATGGATCGGCAGATGTTGAGCACCATGAAACCATCTATGCAAATAGATATTCAGGAGTTACAGTCTGCTACCAATTTTGGTTATTTGATGGCCATTTTTTTGTGGATCTATGGATTCATGAGTCCTATCTCTGGAATGATTGCAGACAGACTAAATCGAAAATGGTTAATTGTAGGAAGTTTATTTGTATGGAGCGCCATCACTTTTGCAATGGGCTTTGCCAAAACGTTTGATCAGCTGTATTGGTTGCGTGCATTCATGGGCATTAGTGAAGCATTGTATATTCCTGCAGGATTATCATTGATTGCAGATTACCATAGTTCAAAAACCAGATCATTGGCCGTAGGTATTCATATGACTGGATTGTACATGGGACAAGCCCTGGGTGGATTTGGTGCAACCATTGCTGCTGAATTTTCTTGGCAAAATGCATTCATTAGTTTTGGATTAATTGGGGTCGTTTATTCTGTGGTGCTGATCTTGTTTTTGCGCGAGAAGAAAGCTGGTGGCGCAGCAACTGAAACGCTTGCAGGCGAAGCAGCAGCCTCAACAGCCCACTTAAACTCAGCTGCGAAATCTTTTAACCGTGAATCTTTATTCAAAGGATTGGCAACACTCTTCAGTAATATTTCCTTCTGGGTTATTCTATTTTATTTTGCTGTTCCTAGTTTGCCAGGATGGGGTGTGAAAAATTGGTTGCCCACTTTATTTTCGGAGAACCTTGGAATAGAAATGTCACAAGCAGGGCCACTCTCTACCATTACAATTGCCGCATCCTCATTTTTAGGAGTCATTTTTGGTGGAATCCTTTCCGATAAATGGGTGCAAAAAAATATTCGTGGAAGAGTCTACACCAGTGCCATTGGATTAGCCATGACCATACCCGCTTTGTTATTGATTGGTTTAGGTAGTTCCATGATTCATTTAGTAGGAGCTGTGTTCTTTTTTGGATTTGGCTATGGAATGTTCGATGCCAATAATATGCCCATTCTCTGTCAATTTATTTCATCTAAACATAGGGCAACTGCTTATGGGCTCATGAATATGACTGGGGTATTTGCAGGTGCATTTATTACAAACATATTGGGAAAGAGTTCCGATGCAGGAAGCCTGGGTAAAGACTTTGCCATGATGGCTATTGTAGTAGTTGCTGCGCTTGTATTACAATTAACTGTCTTGCGCCCGAAGCACAATGACTTTATAGAAGCATAATTCAATAAAAATGAAAAAAAATATTTTATACAGTTTACTACTAATGTTAATGATACCAGCAGTAGGCTGTGCAAAAAAATCAACTACACCTGTTGCAGGTGAAATAAAAGCATCCGCCTATACACCTGATATTCCAGTATTAAAAGGGTTGTTAACTAATGCCATCATGCGAGTGAATATTTTTATTCCAGCAGACAATGCAACGCAAGAATTTAGTGGAATCAATTGTAGTATTAATGCGAATGCCATTAGTGATATCGAAAATATAACTGCGTATCAAACCAGTGCTGAACCCTTTTCTACCAATATCCCCCTTTGGAATTATAAGCCCGCTAGTGCCAATTTTAATGTGCCACTAACATTGAAGTTGGCGCCCGGGCTGCATTTTATCTGGTTCAGTGTTACGCTTAAAAGCGATGCTTCTATTGATCAAACCATGGAGTTGCGTGCAGTTGAATTGTTACAGAAGAATGGCAAAACAATTACCATTACTCAACCTGCAGGCAACTATGCCAAACTAAAAGGATCAACCGTTCGCAAAGCAGGAGATGACAATGTAAATACGTATCGCATACCCGGTATAGTTACTACCAATAAAGGAACCTTATTATCGGTCTATGATATTCGCTATAAAAATAGCGCAGACTTACCAGGCAATATAGATGTGGGTTTAAGCAGATCCACTGATAATGGAAAAACTTGGGAGCCAATGAAAGTAATCATGGATATGGGCGCGCCACAC
>JAGOGG010000228.1 GCA_017996795.1 Sediminibacterium sp.
GCCCACCAAGTCTCCTGGCTTCCACAATTGAATCCGATGGTTTACTGCATCTGCTACATATACATTCCCTTTAGGATCTACAAATGCGCCCATGGGCAATCCAAACTGACTTGCTCCATTTCCTATACCATTGCCACCTGCAAAAGCTGTTCCTATTTTACTCCATTCTGGGAAAAAACTACCCGCTTTAATTCCATTGTTTCTGAAATAATTTAAACTAGCGGGTCTATCGCCTAAAATTGTAGTAGTAATTTTAGTTGCATCCGGAGACAAACAAATAGTAGGTGTTACAACTGGTATCGATCTTAATCCTACATTAATAGTTAACGCCCTAAACGAAACACAACCACTATCGGTTAAGGAATTAATTCCATAAAAAGTAGTTGAATCTGGTTTAAGTAAATAAGTACTATCATTTATTTTATTAACACCCGTATTAGGGAACCAAGTATAATTGGTGCTTCCTGTTAATTTTATTTCAGCAACATCTCCAGTGCAAATTGCGGTTTTACCACTGATATTTATATCTGGTTTGGGATTCACATAAATGATATTTGATTGTTGCACACAACCTGAAAAAGAGTTAACCCTGGCCATGTACACTCCGCCCTGGTAAGGCCTCAATTCGGTATTGATTGGAACCACTCCATATTGTTGAATTCTTCCATTTTGCTGGTCTAAAACAAACAAATTACCAGAAGCATCAAATGCTATACCAGTAGGATTATTAAATTGATTGTTGTCTGAACCACTGTTACCATTGTCATTGCCGGCGATGGTAACCATGCCAATATCATTATTAAATAATTTCTGCACTCTGTTATTACCTGCTTCTACTACATACACTTCTCCAAAAGCATCCACCAATACATCTACTGGTTGAAATAAATACCCATATCCGGTTCCCTTACCCAATTGCCCCATAACTGTTTTTCCTACAGAATTTCCTAAGCGAAATCTTTGAACTCTGTTGTTTGCAGAATCAGCAACATAGATATTTAAATTTCGATCTACTGCAACCCCTTGCGGGCTATTTAAACGTAATGAGTCTGAACCTGCGCCAAAACCGCCTGCAACCGTAATTCCAGAAGCACCGCCTTGTGCCCATCTTTGAATGCGATGGTTTCCTGCATCAGCTATATAAACAAAACCTTGTGCATCCACATAAACATCTCTTGGGTCACTTAATTGGTTAGCACCAATTCCTTTACCATTTCCTCCAGCAACTAAAAATCCATTACTAGATCCTGGTGCAAAACGAAGTACTCGATTGTTGTATTGATCGGTAACAAATAAATTTCCAAAGCCATCAATAAATAATCCAGCAGGCTTATTTAACTGATTAGGCATATTTCCTCCGCCATTGCCGCCTGCAACCGTTACACCATCAGGCGTATTCTTGTTATAAGCAACCACACGATTATTTATGGTATCCGAAACATAAATATTGCCACTATTATCAATGGCAATTCCATGGGTTCCAGAAACCCTGAGTTTACCAGCAATACTACCACTTACTACAGGCGTTGCAACGGTACTTAAGGATGCTTTTGTTTTTTGAACAACAGAGTCATTTAATATCCACTCTATTTGATAAGGACTGCGGCTAAATGTGCCTGTAATAGTTCCTTCCCCAGCACATTTAGGTCCTGAGATACTTACAAATACGCATTGCGCAGTTAATAGCTGTGTTGCAACAATCAGCAACATGGCCAGTAACCCTTTTACACAATATATACTTGTCTTAGACATCAACATCATTTCTGGTTATGACAAAATAATTGTTCCAACGCTGTATTACAGCAGTTGATAGGGTGCGGAAAAAAATACCATAAACCTCGTAAGCCGGATTCTGTTTCAACTCCATCATTTATCTGGCCACAACATTACTGTTGCGATCTTGCTGCCTACCCTGGATTGCGTTCCAATAAATTGGAGACGAGAGCGAGCAACTCTACAACAATCCTTTACATGGCATTACAGTACCCAAGGTTTACCCACAACAAGTGTTACCACTTGTCACCGTGAGCTCTTACCTCACATTTTCACCTTTTCCATGTTTTACCATGGTAGTTATTTTCTGTGGCACTCTCTCTTTCCCAATAAATTGAGAAGCCGGCGCTTAACCGGTGGGTTGCTCTATACTGTCCGGACTTTCCTCCCCAATAAATTGGAGCGATGGTTCGGGTTTATAGTACTTACGAAGATACGTATTGAGTGTGCAATGTGGTCTATAGCCTGATTGAATTAGCAGATAGAGATTAAAAATACCCATTACTTGGTATAAACTATCCCTCAAAAAATGCCGAAAAACTAATATTGGAAAAATACTTGAGTTGCCCCATAGCCAAAACGGGCATCGTACTGATTATAAAAATGTTTTACTTCTCTGCGAGTTTTAAGCAGTTCATGCACTTCTTCTCTCAGTTTACCTGTTCCTACACCATGAATCACGATTAGTTCTGATTGCTTATGCGCCACTGCTAAATCAACCCATTTTTCTAATTCAGCTAATTGAAGTGATAACATTTCAAAGTTGCTCATTTGGTCATGCGCATTGGTTAATTTTTCAATATGCAAATCAATAACAGATCTTGCAGGGGGTAAAAATTCTTTTACTCTTCCCGCGTCGTATACCTTATACCCTTTAGCCCTTAAGCTATCGAGAGGCAATGCATCTAGTTCCTGATCAGGATAATCATTAAAAAGTGCGTAAGAAAAAGTGGGCTCATTATTTTCCTTCAACAATTCAATTTTTTGAAAAACCTGCTTTGGTTTTAATTTTAACTGAACTTCATAATGCGCTGCTTTCCCTTTTTGTGGAGGCTGCAAACTAAAGTCGAAAGAAAAAGAAGGCGTATCATTCACCGCTTCAAATTTTATATCATGTAAATAAAAATCATGAAATGGTTGAATTTCATTTTTTAATGAGAAGAATTCTTCCCCATTAAAATATTGATGATAAATAAATTGATATCCTTGGCTGGTTTTATTTACTAAGTGTACTTTTAATAACTCTACTATTTCATCATTAAAATCATCCAAAGCAAATTTGGGTATAAAAGACAACCATACTCCCTCTGAAACCTTGATTTGATTGGGCTGCGGCTTTTCTTTTGGAACCTGATCTAGGTAGGTTTTAGATTCAGTTTTTTTAGATGGAATATTCTTTTTTTCTGTAAATCGCTTAAAATAAGGAAAGTCAATCTGATCCATATAAGCAGGGAACTTCACCCCTCTTACTTCAATCATCACCATTTTGT
>JAGOGG010000229.1 GCA_017996795.1 Sediminibacterium sp.
TTTGTTAGATGAATTTAATCAGAAAGCCTTAAAAGGTATTTTAGAAGAGGCTTCTACAAAAACAAATAGCACTAAAGGTAGCCCTGAACAAATGGTGGGCGATCTTTACGCTTCTGGCATGGATAGCACTGCAATCGAAAAAGCCGGCCTTAGTGGTATTCAATCAGAATTGGATAAAATAAATGAAATTAAAGATCAAGCTGGTTTGATCAATGAATTGGCCCGACGAACTACCAATGGATTAAATCCTTTATTTGGTTTTTATATCGGACCAGATGATAAAGAAGTAACTAAACAAATTTGTAATTTATGGCAAGGTGGATTAGGCCTTCCTGACCGTGAATACTATTTAAAAGCAGATGCTAAAGAAAAAGGCATCCGTGAAAAGTATGTATTGCATATCACAAATATTCTTAAATTAAGTGGAGAGTCAGAAGCAGATGCTGCCAAACATGCTCAAACTATCATGGCAATGGAAACAGCCATGGCCAAAGTAAGCATGGACAGAGTAAGTATGCGAGATCCTTATTTATTATACAACAAATTTTCTATAGCTTCTTTGTCTGCAAAAACACCTGGAATCGATTGGAAAGTTATGTTTGAAGGAATGGGAATTAAAAACCAAGATTCATTATTAGTTGGACAACCTGCCTTCTTTACTTATTTAGCAAGCGCCTTAAGTAAAACACCTATCGAAGATTGGAAGACCTACTTAAAATGGAATACCTTGAGTGATATGTCACCTTATTTGACTCATGCTTTTGATCAGGAGCATTTTGATTTTTATGGTAAAACATTACGTGGCCAACAAGAACAAAAACCTCGTTGGAAAAGAGTACTCGGTATTGTAGATGGAGCTGTTGGAGAGCAGTTAGGTAAAATGTATACTGATAAGTACTTTACAGCAGAATCTAAAAAACGTATGGTTGAATTGGTGAACAATTTAGAAAAAGCTTACGAGTCACGAATCAATGGATTAGATTGGATGGGGGATAGCACAAAGTTAAAAGCTAAAGAAAAATTACATGCTATTATCAAGAAGATTGGCTATCCTGATAAATGGAAAGATTACACAGGTTTAGAAATAGATCGTACGAATTATGTAAAAAATATTTTGGCATCAAATCGTTTTGATTTTCAGTTCATGGCCAATAAACTTGGTAAACCAGTCGATCGTGAAGAGTGGGGCATGACGCCACCAACGGTGAATGCTTACTATAACCCTGCTTTCAATGAAATTGTCTTCCCAGCGGGCATCTTACAATATCCTTTCTTTGAAAAAAGCGCTGATGACGCAGTAATCTACGGCGCTATTGGATGTGTTATTGGTCATGAAATGACTCATGGTTTCGATGACCAAGGTTGTGAATATGCTGCAGACGGAAATCTAAAAAATTGGTGGAATGCAGCAGATAAAACCAATTTTACAGCTAAAACAAAAATGGTTCAAGAACAATTTGATAGTTATACCATTTTAGGTGATAAGCACGTAAATGGAGCATTAACTCTTGGTGAAAATATTGCAGATTTGGGAGGTGTAACTATTGCCTATGAAGCATTTAAGCAAACGAAGCAAGGTCAAAGTCAAGAAAAAATTGATGGCTTTACTCCGGATCAACGTTTCTTTTTAAGTTGGGCACAAGTATGGCGCTCAAATATGAGAGACGAAGAAGCTGCTAATCGATTAATGACTGACCCGCACTCACCTGGCATACATCGTGTAAATGGGCCTCTTAGTAACTTTACTCCATTTTATGCTGCGTTCCAAGTGAAGGAAGGTGATAAAATGTTTAAGCCTGAAGCACAGAGAGCAAAAGTTTGGTAATAATTTATGTATATAATTTTAAGCCATCCTTAGGGGTGGCTTTTTTTTGAAATAGAAGTTGATAAGAAAAATCTACGAGAAACCTTATTTTTACACGAATGACTTTCTATAGAAATATTATCACTACCTATGCCTCTCAAGTTGTTGGTGTGTTGAGTTCATTTCTGTGTTCGGTGATGGCAGCGCGCATGCTAGGAAAGGTTGGTCAGGCTGAACTTTCTTTATATGCTGGATTTGTAGCATTCATAACATTGTGTATAAGTGCTGGTTTGCCAACAGGATTGGTACATTTTATTGCTGCAAAAAAGTTAGACAAGTCAAGAATTATTCCATTTATTCTCGTCTTCATTCCAATTGGATTAATGTTGGTCTTTCTTATTTTCATATTGGTCAAGGCGAGTGGGGTAATGAATATATTTCTACCTAAATCAATACTGAATTCTAATCAATGGTTATTAATCATGGGGGTGCATTTCTTTTTCAATATCTTCTTTGGAATTATAGCCTCGATATTACAAGCAGAAGGTCGATTTGCTCAATTAGCCAAAATAAATATAGCCTCAAGCCTATTGCTTCTAGGCTTGTATGGTCTTAAATATTTCAAGATACTTCCATTGGCTATTACAGACTTTAACTGGATTATTTTATCATTGATTAGTGGAACCATAGTCCAATCATTTTTATATACTTATTCCTTAAAGAAGTTTAATCGGACTTATTTTATATGGGAATTGCCATCATTAAAGATGATGATTCCCTTGTTTATGTTTTCTGGTCTTGCCTTTTTGACCAATTTTATTCAGTTTTTAAGTTATAAAATGGATATTTGGTTTATTCATTATTTTCAACAAGATATGAGTAATCTAGGGATTTATTCAATAGCTGTGATGTTGGTTCAAATGATTTGGTTATTGCCTAATGCAGCACAATCGGTCTTATTTACTGAAATGTCACAAGAAAATAATCAACTAAATAAATGGAACAAAACATTCAAGATGACTAAAGTTCTCTTGTTATACGCAGGTTTAGCTGGGCTGTTAGCATTTGCTTGCTTTCCGTACTTCATAAAAATATTTTTCGGATCAACCTATGTAGATACCATTCCGATTATTAGAATCTTGTTGATTGGAATATTACCCTTTTGTTTAACCATGAGCGTTAGTGCCTATTTTTCAGGCACCCAGCGCGTTAAGATTTGCCTTTACGCAGTGATCACAGGATTTGTTGTGTGTTTGAGTTTAGATTTAATTTTAATTCCAATATGGGGGATAGCAGGGGCAGCCTACGCTTCGGTTTTTTCTTATTTGGCTAGTACTGTTTATCTGCTTATTTATTTTTTTATGGATAAAAAAACTATCCAGAAACAAGCAGAAATAGAACTATAATTGAAAAAAAGGTATCCAATGGAAATTTATAACCTTTTAAAGATTAGTT
>JAGOGG010000230.1 GCA_017996795.1 Sediminibacterium sp.
CCCAAATAGCAGCTGGAATCCAACCTATTAAAGTAATCTGCAAAATGAAACAGATAAAAGCAGTAAAAATTCTTCCCCTTAGAAAAAAAGAGAGTGCAGGAAAGAATATGGCGATGAGGGTCATAAAGATTTTAATTATATTAAATATAAGAAATTAGTAAAAGCCATTGATGAAAGGATTTACTGTTTCCTCTTTAAGTGCAGCATATTTTTTCTGATCCTGCCCCGCTTTTTCAGCAATCACATATTTTAATTGTTGGTATTCTGCTTTAGCCCATTCGTTATTGCGTAAATAATCTCTGGTAATAAGATGGCGTTTTAGTGCAGGGCTATCTGCTGAGCAAACATATAAATGGTGGCGAATGGCATCAAGTATTTCATGTTGCGATGCACCCGCTCGCTTAAAAACTTCTCGATCCTCAATACCTTGATTACCATTGTGGAAATACCCTATCAATTCCAACGCCTGTTTAATTAAAGGGAAGGTAGAAAGGTCATTGAAAACAATATCTATATCTATGATTGGTTTCGCAGCAAGGCCCGGTACAGCAGTACTCCCTACATGCTCTATGGTATAATCTAGCCCTTGCAAACACTTATCCAATACATTCTTGATAGATTCAAAATGAGTATTCCAATCAGGTGAATATGGATGTATGAGCATGTACTAATTTTATTTTTTAGGAATTGACAAAGACTCCCAATTGGAATCGCATAAGATTTTACCTATAAAAACGATTTGTCCCACATGGTAGGGATAATGTGCTAATTGACGATTAATTGCAGCAGTAACAGAAAGTGGTTGTTGTCGAATAAAAATAATCCTCTCAAGATCTACAGCAGTTAAATTATCAAGAACTTTATAAAAACAATCCCATCCAGCCTCCCACTTTGAAATCAAATCGGCTCTAGTTAACATCACATTTTCAAACTCCTCATCTCGCATCCGCCATTCTTTCTCACCATCAGTAGTGAAAAATTCAGTCCATCTAGATAACATATTTCCAGACATATGTTTTACAATCGTTGCAATTGAATTACTCTCTTCATTGTATTTCCAAAATAACTGATCATCGGTAAGACGTAAAAATGTTTTTTCAGCTAACTGCTTGTAATATTCAAATTGATGCTTGGCACTATTTATGAATTCGTTTTGCATAATAGATAAATTAATTAAAGTGGCTATTATTGATACAATATCACAGCCGAACTACCATCAATCAACAACTGTTTTGCTTTTAAGTAAGATAGATTATTGATTGAAGCAATTTTCCAATTCCCAGCCGGCAGTTCAACTGTTTGAGCACGCTCCGATCCATTAAAGCCTACCCATATTTTCTTCCAACTATCCCCTACAGCAGCTCCATTCAGCGTATATGCTATGATCCCTTCAGGTAAATGATTTTGAAACACCAAGTGATTGGCAATTAGAGTTGCTGTTTGCATTCGGAATGCAGGATGAGTTCTTCTTATTTTAATGAGAGATTGAATGTATTGATAGGTGGAGGCATTACTGGTTTTTAAATCCCAATTAATTCCATTGACCAAATCTCCTTTATCAAAAGAGTTTTCAACTCCATTCTTGGTTCTTAAAAATTCAGAACCTGCAGTTAAAAAAGGAGTTCCCTGAGATGTTAATACAATGGCTTGAGCCAGTTCGAGCATCTTGATGCGATCTTTTTCAGAAGCTTCTTTATAAGAAAGCGCAATCTTATCCCATAAAATATTGTTGTCGTGGCAATCTGCGTAATTAATGAGGCTTGCAGGCGATGTGGTATAGGGAGCTTTGGAATAATTAACTTTTGCATAATCAATTTGAGGATGTTTGCCTGCTGCAATTATGCCAAATTTTACCGATTCTGCATTGGCTATTTTACCTGTTGCAAAGCCTCGATCATCAATATTAAATACACTTCCTTTAATTCCATCACGCATATCATCACTAAAAACAGCAATGCCATTTAGAGCGCTTGCATTTTTCTTCAGGGCTCTTTGATCATCCGGCAATGGCGAACCACCTGCAGTCCACCCCTCTCCATACAAAACAATCGAAGGTTTTATTTTACGTAGGGTGTCAGCAATTAAGTTCATCGATTCAATATCATGTATGCCCATCAAGTCAAAACGAAACCCATCAATATGGTATTCTTTTACCCAATACAGCACACTCTCCAACATAAACTTTCTGAACATGGCTTTATCACTAGCTGTTTCATTGCCACAAGCACTGGCATCGGAAAAAGTTCCGTCGGCCTTTTTTCTATAATAATAATCAGGCGCGAGGGTATTAAAATTAGAATTTGCAGTAAGTGCTGTATGATTATATACTACATCCATAATTATTCTCAAACCATTGCTGTGCATGGTTTTTATCAGCTCTTTCAATTCTTTAATACGTACTTTTCCATCCGCTGGATTAGTACTGTACGATCCCTCAGGAATATTGTAGTTCACAGGATCGTAACCCCAGTTGTATTGATTGGACTTGGTTTCATCTACCGAATTGTAATCGTAAAAAGGCAGTAAGTGTATATGCGTTACCCCCAATTCTTTAATATGTGAAAGACCCGTTGAGTTTCCTGAACTGTTTTTGGTTCCCAATTGAGTGAGTCCTAGATATTTTCCTTTTTGTTGAATGCCACTATTTGCATGAATGCTTGCATCTCTTATATGGAGTTCATAAATAACTGCATCGGTTTGTTTATTCTCCTTTGAGAATTTTGGGGATTGATCTTGCTCCCATCCTATCGGATTGGTTTCTTTTAAATCAATCACTTGTGCCCTTACCCCATTGGTACCACAAGCTTTTGCATAAGGGTCAATGAGTTCTGCACTCCAAGCACCACTAATCAAAATCTGAAAAGTATAGTACTGATTTTTTATATTATGTTCAATGGTAATTTCCCAAACACCGTTAGCAGCTTTTTGCATATTAGCGGTGCGATTACAAACGCCGCCAAAATCGGATGCATACAAATTGATTCTAGCCGCTTTTGCAGTGGGAGCCCAAATTTTAAACTTGGAGGCTTTAGGAGAATAAGTAAGGCCTAAGTCGTTGCCTTTGTATACTGGATATGATTGCGTATTATTTTGTGCAACAACCAAAACGGTTGTTAATAACAGCAGTAGAAATAAACAAATCTGTTGCATGAAATTTATTAGTAAGATACACAATAGAACTAACACAATTACTAACCCACGGTCCTTTTATCCTTTGCAACATATTTGGCAAAACTCAACAAAGCACCAGTAATCATT
>JAGOGG010000231.1 GCA_017996795.1 Sediminibacterium sp.
GCTCTTATAAGCGTGCTACGGAGAATACCATTGTGGGTGAGCGCAGTGTAGGTGATGCACGTTTGAATTATGATGAACTTACTTGGGGTTGGTTTGATATGTTGTTGAAAGGACAACAAAATGATTTTAAATCGGCTCAACCTCGTGTTCGTTATTATACAATGGGTTCAAACAAATGGCAACAGGCCGAGAGCTTCCCTTTACCGAATACCGAAATGAAGCCTTTCTATTTATCTAGTGCGGGCAAAGCCAATACCCGCAATGGCGATGGGGCTTTAACCATGATGCCTCCTGCAAAAGATATTCCTGATGCTTTCACTTACGATCCTATGAATCCTGTGACTTCTTACGGTGGTAATGTTTGCTGTACTGGAAACGCCGTGCAAGGCGGCAGCTTTGATCAATCCCAAATGGAATTGCGCAATGATATCTTAGTGTACACTTCAGATGAATTAAAAGATGGGGTGGAAGTGACCGGGTTCATTGAGTCTACCCTCTATGTTTCTTCTACAGGCCTTGATACCGATGTAACCATTAAATTGATTGATGTTCATCCTGATGGCAAAGCTTACAATTTAGATGAAACCATTCAACGCTTGCGTTATAGAGATGGATACGATAAAGAAGTATTCATGGAAAAAGGCAAAGTGTACAAAGTCAATTTAACGCCAATGGTGACCAGTAACTATTTTGCACCTGGTCATAAAATTCGCATTGAAGTTTCTAGTAGTAACTTCCCTCGTTTCGATCGTAACTTAAATACAGGTGGTAACAACTATGATGAAGCTACTGGTGTGGTGGTAGAAAATAAAATTCACCACTCTAAGCAATATCCTTCTGTAATTAAATTGCCTATTATTAAAAAGTAAAATTATTTCAACGCGGAAGCAGGCAATGTAAAGCCCATGCTTTCTGCGCACCAAAATACATTTACAATATAAAAACGGTCCTGGTCCTTAAACAGTTGAATGCTATTGATTCCTCTGTTGGTACTAGGACCGTTTTCTGTTTCTCTTGTTTCGTATGTGCTGAATGCATGCACTACAGTTCCAAATGAAACGGTTTCGCGTTTTAATTCTTTTTCGAAGAATCCTGTTTTGATGCGTGTGCTAAACATCGTAATATATTCTTCGGGCGTCATGGTTCTGTATTGATAACCTTCGTTCGGATTTTTTCCTGTTGGAATTAACTTGGCATCTTTTCCAAACAAGTATTTAAATCTTTCCCAATCGCGTGCTTCGCCCGGTGCGCCACATATCACATTGTATAAGGCTGCAATGATATTGTTTTCAGAGCTTACATCCTTAGCGTATTTATGGTTGGCTTTTGCTGCTTTTTCAGCCGCTGTAGCGGGCATTTGCGCTGTTGCATTATTGAATCCAATAACACTTCCTAAAATCATAAAAACGATTGCAATGGGGGTGGTCATTTTTTTCATGGAATGAAATTTTGATATAGTGAATATATAAAAATCCCCTCATTAAAATGAAGGGATCCGTGTCACTAACAGCTACACTTGGGGGTATATGCTTAAGTTCAACTATTCTTTAAAATGAGCGTGCTCAGGATTATCATCCACTAAATCGTATTCTCCTTGTAGTGCGTATTTCCCAAATACAAGCAATCCACCTACTACAATCGGTAACAAAATAAAGCAAATAATAATACCAAACACCAAATCATCTTGTTTGCCACTTGTTAGTTTAGGAATTCCTAAAATGGTTATTCCATAATAGCCTACTGCAAAGCCCAATGCCAACCAAACAATTCCGAGTATTTTTTTAATCAGGTTCATAGTAAAAAGTTTAATCGTTAATTTCTTTATCCTTTCCGTTTATATATATCACACCTATTATCAAACACACTGCCGCTACTCCTATTGGATACCAGAGTCCTTCTAAATACCAATCTGACTTACCAGCGGTTTTGGCATTAGTAGCGAGGTAAGTAGCAACAGCTGGCAATAATCCCCCAAATACTCCATTGCCAATATGATAAGGCAAACTCATGCTCGTGTACCTGATTTTTGTTGGGAACATTTCTACTAAGAATGCGGCAATGGGCCCATATACCATGGTTACAAACAAGACCTGTATAAATACCAACCATATTAATGTTTGTTTGTCTTTACTATTAATGGTTAACACTTTTGTACTTGTGATGGCTCCGTTTGCTGAATTGGTTTTTTGTATTTCTTGTTGAATGGTACTATCTGCATAAACAGTAGTGACTGTGTTTACATTATTCACCATGCTGTTGCTAGAACTTAATTCAACCTTATTTGCCAGGTTGGTGGTTTGGTACATATTTTCATATATTGGTCTGTACGATACAATGGCTATTAACATGCCTGCCATCATGATCCACTTGCGTCCTATTTTATCACTGAGCCATCCAAAGACTAAGAAGAATGGTGTGCCCAACATAAGTGCAATAAACATTAAACTGTCTACTTGTTCTTTGTCTACATTCATGGTTTTTTCTATAAAACTCATGGCATAGAATTGTCCCGTGTACCAAATAACACCTTGTCCCATTACTGCACCAAATAATGCCAGCAATACAAATTTGAAATTGAGTTTTTTACCAAAGCTTTCTTTTAATGGATTGGTAGAAGTTTTGCCTGCTGCTTTTGCTTTTGCAAATACTGGTGACTCTTCCATATTTTTTCTGATCAAATAAGAAACCAATACCATTAATATAGATACCCAAAATGGTACCCTCCATCCCCATGCATCAAAATCTTCTGCTGATAATGCTGCACGGGTTCCCATGATCACCAATAAGGAAACAAATAATCCTACTGTTGCAGTGGTTTGAATCCATGCGGTCATGAATCCTCTTTTTCCTTCTGGGGAATGTTCTGCAACATAAGTAGCGGCACCTCCATATTCTCCTCCCAAAGCCAATCCCTGTAAGAGTCTTAGCAATAGTATGAGTACCGGTGCCATAAATCCAATGGTTTCATAAGAAGGTATACAACCTATTAAAAATGTAGCACCTCCCATTAACAAAAGGGTTACCATGAATGTGTATTTGCGCCCAATTAAGTCGCCCAGTCTTCCAAAAAATAATGCCCCGAATGGTCTTACCACAAAGCCTGCTGCAAATGTGGCCAACGTACTTAAGAACGCTGCAGTGGGATTGTCTTGCGGAAAAAATTTAGTGGAAATAATGGTGGCCAAACTCCCGAATATATAGAAGTCATACCATTCAATCATGGTACCAACGGATGATGCGCTGATAACACTGG
>JAGOGG010000232.1 GCA_017996795.1 Sediminibacterium sp.
AGCCATAGCTACAGGTGCAATGGGTTTATTTATTGAAACACATCCCAATCCTGCAGTAGCTAAAAGCGATGGGGCCAATATGCTGGCATTGAATTTGCTACCATCTCTATTAAAGCAATTAGTGAAACTGCGTGAAACTGTTGTGAAATTATAAGATGGTAGAAGTGAATTAACCGTTAGAGAATATACCGTCTAAGTTATTGGTCTTCTTAACAATGCTTCTGATTTGCATGTCTAATTCGTTGGCACTCTCAATTAAGTGATCAAAAATTTCTTTATTGTGAACAGAGTTGCTGCTATTGAGTACTTCAATTACCCCTAAGATATTCGCCAACGGACGTCTTACTTCATGCGACTGAATAAAAGCAATATCTCTTAGGACTTTGTTTTGGGTTTTCATTTTTTCTTGCACTGCCACATCATCGGTAATATTACGGTTGGTACCAATTAAACGTATTGGTTTTCCTTCTGCATTTTTTTGTACAATGGCATGCGCTTCAATATACCTGATTTTACCATTGGGCATGGTAATTCTATACACGGTTGAATCAATCGACTTCTTGCCTTCAGACAACCGGGCCAAGATATTCTTCATCATCTCTTTATCGTCTGGATGCATGGCTTTTTTGAAAATCTTGTATGGCAGAAAGGGTGTGTCTTTGGCAAAGCCATAGAGGTCGTACATTTTCTCATCCCAAAAAGTAGTACCATCTGATAAGTCTACTTCCCATACCCCAATTTGTGCAGAATCCGTAGCCAGAGAAAGTCTTTGCAAGGTTTCTTGTTGCTCTTTTTCGGCGTTCTTACGTTTGGTGATATCGTTTTCAATAGACATAAAACCAATATGCCTATCAGACTCATCAAACAAAGGCTTGCAATCTATTTCTAACCAAATGGTTTTATTATTCTTGTTGCTTACTTGTACTTCTTCAACAAAAGCCAATTTATTTTCAATAGAATAACGGATGCGTTTATTTACTTTTTCTTCTACTCCAGACTGATTTAAATAGAAAAATATATTCTTACCCTTTGCTTCTTCAGCTTTGTATCCTATGATTCTATTAAACCCTTCATTCACCCAGATAATATTTTCTTCTTTATCGGTAATAACTACCGCATTGGTTGTATTGTGCGCCACCAATGCCATTCTGGTTACTTCTTCCTCTGACAATTCTTCTTGACGAACTGCAGGAGTCATATTTACTACATTCGATTGAATGGATTCAACTGCTTGCTCATCTAAGTAAGCCCTGCTTTGAGACAATTCAACTGCTTTGCTGTTATTGGTTTCGGTGGTGGTGATATCATGCCCTACAGACATAATCCCCACAACATATCCCAATTCATTTTTTACCGCAGAAATTTCCCAATGGGTCCAAAAAAATTCATCGCCTTCGCAAGCTTTTCTTACGGTAATGGCAACTGGTTTTTCTGGATGACGAATACATTCTTTTGCAGCTTCGTTACAAGCTTTCACGTCTTCGGCATATACCGTATCTGCAAAATGATTATTGGTGAGTGTAGTAGAAATATGCGCAAACTTGTGTTGGAATAAAGGATTCACATACAAGAACCTTCCTGTTAAATCGGTAACGACTACAGAAAAAATCAATGAATTCAATAATTGCTCTGGAAGCAATTGATCTACTTTCAATAGACTCATAGGTTTGTACGGTTGCGCTGATTTTATAGCTAGGGGGTCACTAGTCAGCAGGATTACAAGTACAAGATACCAAGTAATCTGCATAAAATATATAAAAAACAATAAATACCAACCAGTTGGTAGATAAGCTGGTATTGACTCTGGGGCAAAAAAATCCCAGTTACTGATGTAACTGGGACTGATATAGGTTGATTAAAGCCTCTGTATAAAAGGGGCTTATAATTAAATGTCAATTGCTTCACCATAAGCCGCTGCAGTGGCTTCTTTTAAGCCTTCGCTCATAGTTGGGTGTGGGTGAACCGCATTTAAAATTTCATGCGCAGTTGTTTCTAATTTACGAGCAACTACTGCTTCTGCAATCATTTCGGTTACATTGGTTCCAATCATATGGCAGCCTAAGAACTCTCCATATTTAGCATCGTAAATTACTTTTACAAAACCTTCGGTTGCACCAGCAGCACTTGCTTTACCACTTGCCATGAATGGGAACTTACCTACTTTAATTTCGTATCCAGCATCTTTAGCTGCTTTTTCTGTATAACCCACACTGGCTATTTCAGGAATACAATAAGTACAACCAGGGATATTGTTGTAATCCATGGCTTCAGGTAAATGATGGAATTTCTTTTCAGTAAAACCAATATGCTCAGCAGCATTGATTCCTTCTTTAGCCGCAACGTGCGCCAAAGCTTGACCAGGAGAACAATCTCCGATCGCATAAATTCCTGGAACAGATGTTTGCTGAAACTTATCTACAATGATTTTTCCTTTTTCGGTTTTGATTCCGTTTTCTTCTAAGCCAATATTCTCAATATTTGCAATAACACCAACTGCACTTAATACCACATCGGCTTCTAATACAACAATTGAACCATCTTGTTTTTTAACAGTGGCTTTTACTCCTGCCCCACTGGTATCTAAAGACTCCACAGAAGCATTGGTCATGATTTCAATGCCTTGCTTCTTGTATTGCTTCTCTAATTCCTTAGAAATATCTTCATCTTCTACTGGAACAATTCTTGGCATGAATTCTACAATAGTTACTTTGGTCCCCATGCTATTGTAAACATAAGCAAACTCCACACCTATAGCACCGCTACCCACCACAATCATAGACTTAGGTTGCTCAGGCAATACCATTGCTTCACGGTAGCCAATTACTTTTTTACCGTCTTGAGGAAGATTGGGTAAAGCACGGCTTCTACCACCTGTTGCAATGACAATATGTTTGCCTTCTACAACTTGCTTGCTACCATCTGCTGCAGTTACTTCAATTTGGCCCTTGGCTTTAATTTTACCATAGCCCATAATAACATCAATCTTGTTCTTTTTCATAAGAAATTGAACACCCTTGCTCATCTTATCGGCAACACCACGACTTCTTTTAACTACTGCACCAAAATCGTGTTGAACGCCTGTAGCGTTGATTCCGTAGTTGGCACTATGTTTCATATAGTCGTATACTTGAGCACTCTTAATAAGTGCTTTGGTAGGTATACAACCCCAGTTTAAACAAACTCCACCTAAACTTTCTTTTTCAATGATGGCCACTTTAAATCCTAGCTGAGAA
>JAGOGG010000233.1 GCA_017996795.1 Sediminibacterium sp.
GTTTTTATCTGATGCCCAAGAGGCATCACCGCATTTAGGGCAATGAGCTTCAGTTGATGTTACTTTATCAGCGATATGGTCGCAGTTAGAACAAAAACGTTTTACAAGCAAAGTGCCAACGTCCTTCCAATCATAAGTATTAAGACCAGAGATGGCAAACTTAAAACCCTGTGAATAGAAGTAATTATCAGGGGCAAACTCTCGAATAGCTGACTTTGAAGACCTTACAATTTCAAATTGTTTATCTGTTGGAATATTATCACTTGCTTTTGCTTTGTTTGATTTTACCCAGGCATTTAAAGTAACACCCGTTTCGGGGAAAGCATAGTTAGGCAATAAGCCTACATTGGTTAAGTGTTCAAGAATAGAACGTTTATCCAATAATCTTTTTAAACCCCACAGTGCTTTTTTCTCCGATTCTAATCCTTTCCTTTCTTCATCATTGGGTAGCAACTTTATAGCTGCATCAATTTCCTTAATGGTTTGAGTTATGTATTTGTACTCATCTTTCAATTTTGTGAATACTGATTTTAACCTGAGGTAAAATCCTTCCTCCCGTAAAAATGATTTAAGGTTATCCAGTGCTTTGGAATCTTCTAAATCAGGCTTGTAAAATTCAGTAAATTCGGTAAGGAGAAATTTCTCCTTTGCTTTGATAAAAGAAATAATTCTATTCGCTAAAAATTCAGGAGCTGATAAATCTGCTCTTGACAATTGCAGTGAAATCAACCTGCCCGGAATACTATTTTTCTTGGGATCAGCAGATGACCAATTGTCTAAGCAATAAGCAAGAAAGTGGCGGTACAAAATATCTTTTGCTTCGAGGTAGCAACCCGGTGTTGCTATTTCACCTTCCATCATATCTTTTGGCTCGCCATAATAAAATAAATCGTGTGCCTTGCTTTGAGCAAAATTGGTAATGAGTGCTGAACCTGATGTACGGCCTGCACGACCAACCCTTTGCAGGAAATTAGAAGTTAGGGGGGGAACAGAATTATTGATGGCTGTATTCAACGTACCTATATCAATACCCATTTCTAAGGTAGATGTGGCAACGATGGTGTTTAAAGAATTGTACTTCGGTCTTTCTTTGAAATCAATTTCTTTGTTTTCTCTATCCTTTCTTTCTAAAATACCTGTATGTTCAGATGCATAAATACGAGGGGACAGATTACGGTTATAAACCAACTGATAATAATTGGGTTTACTTTTCTGGATTTGACTGTATGTACCTGTACAGGTATAATCCAAGCATTTTGTATGTATTGAAATAGTATCGGAAGCTGCAACAAATAATTTTGAACCGCAGGTATCACAAACATGATTGGCTACTTTATTTTCAATCATTATTATGGTTGGCTCAATGGCATAATTTTCAATTTCTTCATCACCAAGCTTATTCATTAAACCGATGGTAGTAAATGTATCTATCAATTTTTTATAGAAATCATTTACCAGTTCATGGTAACCTGAAGCTAATGGAAACGACTTGAGGTAATAACTCCTGTACCAATTGTTCGTGTTGGTATAAGTAGAATCTAAAAGACCTTGGCCATGTGCCTTGGTGGTAAGCAATCTTGGAAACCTTGCTCTTGGATGAAACATTTTATTTAAAAAATGTCGGTTATCTCTCATCCAATTCAAATCCCAAAGTTTCAAGGATGCATTTCTGAACTTACTTAAATATTCATGGTCAATACCACCTCTTGTTCTTACTCTGTGTAAAATACCATTTACAAAAGGCAGTAAATCTTTTTCCTCAATCATGGCAAGGTTGTTCTGATTCAGCCACTCCTGCATAGCAGGAAATATTGCCCTGATTTTTTCTTCATCAAATTTTACAGCTGATGCACCTGATTTTTCCAACGTTCTTCCTATCATGGCATTATAACCAAATTCAGATAAAACTTCCCAATGCATACGGGTATCAAATTCTTTTTTGAAAGTTGGAATGAATTTCTTTGCAGCATCACGGTAATCAATATCAATATCTGCCTTACCATGATAGTCTGCCGGGAAAAAACGATAATAAAACGCTTCTTCTTGATTCAGACCGGTTGAATCTGAATGATTCTTCCAATATTCAGTAAATTGATTTTGCAAATCTGAAATACGAACAGCTCCTTGATTTTGATTAATTATTTTTTGCAATGATGCCCTGAATGTAAAACGGTAGTTTCTTGCTTCTACAAAACCAGCCTGATGTGCAGCATCCTGTACACTGTTAGTGAATGCTAATATTTTACGAAATTTTTCAGTTCTAGGGTCAAGGTCGGATGCCAATACCTGGCTAACTGTTATGGAAGATAAAGTTGCAACCCTTGTACCAATAATACCCATTGCATTTTCGGTATTACATTCGGGGCAAATATGCCTTGCCTTAGTTTCCTTTAACTTCCTTACTGCATGTATTCTTATGGTATGTTCACTTTCTCTTTCATGCAAGCTCATGTCAGCCACATGCATCCAGTCGTTTATTTGGTTGTTGGGTTCATATTCTTCAATATGCTTGTGGTTAGGAGTATTGATGAAATAAATATTCTTATGGTTACTAAAAAAGTACTCATATACCTGATTGGGATCGTGAAAGAAATGGTTCTTATTATCGTCTTTTACGCCTAACCAACCACTTGCACCGCACTCTCTACAGTAATAGGATGGTAAGGCTTTAGGGTCATATTTATCTCCTACTTTGTCTTTCCAAGTGAATTTAGGTTGCTCATTTATTTCTCTTAAAACACCACTCAGTTCTCTTATCCAAATTTGAATTTGTAAATAAAGGAATGGGAATTTTTTTGTGCTGCCAATCCTTGCTTCGCTAATTAAAGCCAATAAAGAATTGATTACTTCTTCTCTCGGACTTAATTCATTGTCGGCATCCCATTCAGCCAATCTTTTGAAATCAGGATTTAAATCTGCCAACTTTTTAAGCAATACATCCAGTTTTACAATATTGCTACTTGTTAATGAAATTAAGTCTTTCATCAACTTCAATTTCTTTAGTTCTTCGCCTAACTGAACTTCATCTAAACTATCGGGCATTTGCCATAAGCGTTTCTGCCGGGCTATATAGTTTGCGTATGTTTCATTTTCTTTTAAACGACTTTCCAGTAACCCAATCTGACGTGGAATGTATTTTTCCAAACTATCATCGGGCAAATCAAAAAAATCATTTACTAATACCCTGTTTTCTGTAATGATGGCTTCCTTGTCAAAAGCTTCTCCAA
>JAGOGG010000050.1 GCA_017996795.1 Sediminibacterium sp.
AGCAGTTCTACTTTCTTTGGTACCGTAACCTGGTATATAGTATTTCAACGGAGAAAAGGCAATTAAAGCAATGGTAAAGCCAACGAGCAAAACAAATACAGTACTCAAACCAATGTATACACTTAACCTTGATAATCTAAATGCGACCATCTCTTCATAAGTGTCGTCATTCATAATTACCAAACGATAGGTATTCCTTAATCGTTTAAATGTATTTCCGGTATTTATTTTATTCATTTTATAAAAACTGGTTAAAGGTAAGGATTGGTTCGGTTTTATATCTGTATGGTGCAGAAATAACTGTATTTTTAATGGATTTTATGCGCCAATTTCTAAAATATCCAAAACAGGGCCTTTTAGGCATTCTTCTATTAAGTTGTTCTTTTTTGAGTGCACAACCTAATACTTCAATTGAATTAACGAAACCAGAAAAATACCAAAGTCGTTTACTGCCTGCAGAAAAAACGGGGAATAAAAAATTCTCGGTTCCGAAAAGAATTTACAACAATACAGTAAGTCATTACAATTACTATTACAATGCCTCGGTTAAGCTAACTGATATTATTATAGCTGCTAAAACCCAACACAAAGAAGATTACACCCAATTATTGCCTTTCTATAATTATTCTTTAAATGAAACAGCGAAGGGGCAAATAGACAGTGTAATTTACAAATGCACTGCAGGTATTTTATTGCACGACTTAAGGAGTGATTGGGTAGATCAGATGTATTTATTAATGGGCAATGCATACATGCATAGAAAAGATTTTGATTCTGCTGCATGGGTGTTTAATTATATCAATTATGCATTTGCTGCAAAGGACGAGGGATACGACTTACCAATAGGAAGTAATGTAAGCAGTAAAGGAGGAACTTTTTCAGTTAGCACAGATGAGAAACGAAATTTTTGGAAAAAGATCAGTTCTCCAAAGCCTGCTAGAAATGAAAGTTTTTTGCTACAATCTCGAAATTTTATTGAACAAGAAAAGTTAGCAGAAGCAGAAGCATTATTGCAAGTTTTGGCCGCAGATAAATTTTTCCCAGAAAGATTAAAAACAACCTGGAATGAATACAATGCATACTTGTTGTATAAAGAAAACCAATATGACAGTGCAGCATTTTATCTTTCCAAAGCTTTGCCCAATGCGCAATCAAAGTTAGAGTTGGCTAGATGGGAATATTTGATTGCCCAAATGTATTCACTTTCAAACCAAGACTCTTTATCGGTTTTATGGTATGAGAAAGCCATCAATCATACAACGGATCCGTTAATGGATGTGTATGCAAGGCTCAATATAGTTTCCCTTTCTTCAGACAAAAAAGTGGATGCGGTTAATTTTCATTTAACGCAACTTTTAGCAATGGCTAAAAAAGAAAAATACCAAGGCTACAGAGACCTTATCTATTACGCTGCAGCTGAATTGGAGCTGAGACAAAATAATCTGAAGAATGCAGAAAATTGGCTCAATAAAAGTATTAGTAATAGTGAAGGGAATAGTCTTCAAAAAACGAAATCTTATTTTTTATTGGCTGAAACCTTATACAAAAATAAAAAATACATCCCTGCATCAGCAGCATATGACAGCTTAACAATAAGCCTACTAAATGTTGAAGAGGCAAATAGGGTAAATCAAAAAAAAGAGCCGCTAAAAAGAATAGCCCTTGCCTTAAAGGCAGTTAATAGAGAAGATAGTCTGCAACGAATTGCTTTATTGCCTGAAATAGAAAGGGAGGCTTTATTAAAAGCATTATTAAAAAAAATAAGAAAAGAAAAAGGGTTAAAAGAATCAGATACAGAAACCAGTTTTGGATCTGGCAATGCCATAGCTGCACCAACTGATTTATTTGCAACTCCTACTGGAAACACAGGATTCTATTTTACCAATAATTCACTCAAAACAAAAGGGTTATCAGATTTTAAATCTAAATGGGGGAACAGACCCAATATTGACAACTGGAGAAGACAGTCTGCAATAGACAGAAGTGTAGGGGCAATGGCGGTAGACAATGATCAAAAAACGAATAGCAACAAGCAGTCTCAAACTGCTGTTTTAAGCTTGGAAACATTGAAAGACAGCATCCCATTAACATCAGAAAAATTGGCCATTTCCAATGATACTATTATCAATGCACTATTTTTAACTGCTGGCATTTTTCAATATCAATTAAGAGATGTTTTACCTGCCACTGAAACCTATGAAGAAATTGCAAAACGTTTTACAGAAAGCAGTAGATTAGAAGATATTTGGTTTCAATTACACAATTGCTATCAAAAACAAAATGAAATTAAAAAAGCTGATTCAGTAAAGCAATTATTAAATGCATTTTATCCGAAAGGAAAAAACAATCAATTACTTCAGTCTGGAGCCAATTTAAAACCTGAAGTAACCAACCAGCTTTATGCATCTATATACAACCAGTTCATTGAAGGAAAATTTGAAGATGCCATTGCCAATAAAAAGAAAGCAGACGCCCAACTGGGTAATTCGTATTGGACACCTCAATTACTTTACATTGAATCGGTATATTATATAAAACAAAAGCAAGACAGTATTGCTAAAAACAGGTTGAACGAAATCAATCGCCTCTTCCCTGCAAGCCCTATTGCAGAAAAAGCAAAAACGATGTTAGAAGTTTTAGGCAAAAGAGCAGAGATAGAAGCCTATTTAACCAATTTAACGGTAGAAAGACCTATTGAAATAGAGGAAAGAAAAATTGATTTAAACACAACAAGCGCACAAGACCTACCAGTTGTTTCAAAAGCCCCTACTGTTATTAAAGTTCCAGAAAAAGTAACTTCAAGTTTACCAATAACAGCAGCGCCAATTGAAAAGATTATTGCACCAGAAACCTATGAATTCAATGCATCAGACTCTCAATATGTTGCCATTGCATTGTATAAAGTGGATCCCATTTTTGTAAGTGAGGCAAGAAATGCATTTAATCGATTTAACCAAGAAAGATATTATGGTCAGAAACTTCCAATTAATGTAATAAGAGTAAATGATACAGAACAAATTCTATTAATTGGTCCATTTGTAAATGCTGCAGAAGCCAGTACTTATACAGATAAGAATAAGTCGTTAGCAGCATCTAGAATTATGCCATGGCTAACTACTGACAAATACAGTTTTAGTATAATTAGTTCTAAAAACCTATCTCTTTTAAGAAAAAAAGGAGAAACCACTACTTATTGGCAACTAGTGAGAAATCTGTTTCCTGATAAGTATTAATTTTACCGTTACTAAACAGCGCATTGACAATGAGTAAACCGGTTCGTATTTTTTGGCGTATATTTTTCGGAGGCTTTGCCTTTGTGATTATTCTTTTGGCGATGCTCAACTTTGGATGGATTGGGAGTATGCCCGATTTGGACGATATTGAAAATCCATCGGCATCTTTGGCTTCTCAGGTTTATGCAGAAGATGGCACACTAATGGGCAAATACTATATAGAAGATCGAATTAATGTTCAATACAAAGACATCAGCAAGCATATTGTTGAAGCATTAATTGCTACGGAAGACGAGCGTTTTTATGAGCACAGTGGCATTGATGCAAGGTCATTAGGTAGAGCTATTTTCTATTTAGGAAGTGAGGGGGGAGCAAGTACCATCACCATGCAAACCGCCAAAAACTTATTTACAGAGAATTGGAGTACGAAGAATTTTATTTTAAGAGCGCTGCAAAAAATTAAAGAAGGTATTATTGCTGTTAAACTAGAAAGAAATTTTACTAAGGAAGAAATCATCACCCTGTATTTAAATACCGTTGCATACAGCGATAATGTTTATGGTATTAGAAATGCATCGAAAACCTTCTTTCAAAAAGAGCCCGATAGAGTAAATGTAGAAGAAGCAGCCGTGTTAATTGGCATGCTTAAAGGTGCAACCCTTTACAATCCTAGAAGAAACCCCAAATTGTCTTTAGACAGAAGAAATACTGTGCTCAGCCAAATGGTTAGAAATAATTATTTAGATGCACAACAAGCGGAAATATTAAAACGCCAACCAATTGAATTGAATTACAAGAAATTAGATGAGACAACTGGTTTGGGCCCTTATTTCAGGATGATTCTTGGAGAGGAAATGAAAAAATGGTGCAAAGAAAACACCAAAAATAATGGAGATCAATACGACTTATACAGGGATGGTTTAAAAATTTATACCACCATTAACCCAAGAATGCAACTCTATGCAGAGGAAGCGGTAGCAAAGCATATGAGTTATATGCAGAAGCTATTCAATACCCAAGAAAATATTAGAACGGGAAGTATTTGGAAAGGTTTTGAAACCAACTTAGATCAAGCCATCAAACAAACCGACCGTTGGAAAAATCTAAAAAGAGAAGGCTTAACAGACGAAGAAAACTTACGCACTTTTTACCAAAAAGTACCCATGCGTGTATTTGCTTGGAACAATAATAGAGGCATCGATACCACAATGACTCCATTTGATTCGATTAAGTATCACAAACAAATGTTGCAAGCAGGTTTTATGGTGATGGACCCGTTAAATGGTCAAATCAAAGCTTGGGTAGGCGGTATTGATTTTAAAACTTTTAAATACGATCACGCCAATATCAATACAAAAAGACAAGTGGGTAGTACTATTAAACCCTTGTTGTATAGCTTAGCAATTGAAGAAGCAGGACTAAATCCTAATTCTCCTGTTCAGGATATTCAACAAAATTTTGGACAATATGGATTGGTACCGGCTACTTCTAAAACATGCACGGGCGCTACCATTCCTATGGCCATTGCATTAGCTAAATCTAGGAACTGTGCTTCTGCTTATATTATGAAGCAACTAGATAATACCGCGAATAACGGCGCAAAAAGATTTGTTGAATTTTTAGAAAAATGCGAATTAAAAACAAAGATTGACCCCTACCCATCTATTGCATTAGGTGCATGCGAAATTTCCTTATTTGAAATGATGCAAGCATATAGTATGTTTCCTGGAAGAGGCTTTAATGCAAAGCCCATGTATATTACCAGAATTGAAGACAGAAACGGGAATGTATTGGCCACTTTTACGCCGCAAAGAAAAGAAGTCATCAATGATGTAACCGCGTACTCAGTTATTAAAATGATGCAGGGGGTTTTAACCAATGGAACAGGTGCTGGTATTTGGCAACATGGTATTCCTGCGGGATTACAAGTGGCTGGAAAAACAGGAACCACCAACAACAACAGTGACGCTTGGTTTATGGGGTATACTCCTCAATACCTTGCTGGAGGTTGGGTTGGTTGTGACGATCGCTTTATTCGCTTTAATAGTAAAAATGGAGAAGGTGGTAGAGCGGCTATGCCAATCTGGGCCTATTTCTTTAATAAGGCGGCAGCTGATCCCAATTGCGGCATAGATACCAAACTGAGCTTTATAAAGCCAGAAGTAATGAGCAATGATATCATCATTGACTATATCAATGGCACCAACCCCATTTTAGGTGGTGAAGGTGAAGATATGGGAACAGGCACTTCAGAAGATTATGAAATCCCTAAAAATATTAAACCTGAAGAATTAGGGGCAGAATCAGATATCATAATAGAAAATAAAAAGCCCGTAACACCACCTGTTGTACCACCAAGTAATATACCTAAGACTGCAGAAAAACCGAAAGCAGTATTACCACCCCCAGTAAAAAAACCTGGTGGAAATAAATAATTATTGATGCAATTTGATTAACCCAAATGCTGGATTCAATCCCTTAGAAGATTGATAAATGCATTGGATGATAGAGGGGCCATAATGACTATAAAATAGCGTGAAATTATCTTGGCGTTCTTGCAAGCTATTGCCAGGAAATAAATTTTCTTTCAATACTTGAATTTGATGCTCAGCGGTAGCAAATTTTCTTTTTTCTGCTCTTCTAATTTTAGTTTCTAATGCTTTTATTTTTTTAATTGCATTTGCTTCAAGTGCTTGAATATGCTCATTTAAACTTACATCTATTAATCCAGCTTTCTGTTTCAGCTTCGCGTAAAATTGAGTCAGATTGTCCAATTCAATTGAAAGGCTTAAGTCTTTATCTGAATGGCTGGTTACATATTCTTTAATCAACTGATGAGTTGGTAAAAACAATTCTTCATCAGTTAATGCTAAAGCAGCTTGCTTAGCAGTTATTTTGGGTGATAATATGGCAAAAGAATTTCTAAGCAGCAATATCGGATAAGCAACTCCAGCAGCTTCAAATACATTTTTGAGTTCTAGCCAATAAGCCAACTCTCCTCCGCCCCCTATAAAAACAATATTGGGCAAAATGGTTTCTTGAAAAGCTCCTCTTAAAATAACATTTGGACTAAACCTTTCAGGATGAAGTTGGAGTTCTTGCAATATTGCATCTTTGGTGAATTGTATATTTAATGCAACCACTTCATATACGCCATTATTGTATTCAATTCGCTCTCTTTTATCATCAATTAAATAAAACAAATTTATGGGCCTTCCGGCAGCTTGCACTTTATAATTTTCTTGCAATTGACCAATGGTTGTTGCAACAATTTGTTGAGAAAACTGCTGGGTTAATTCTTTTTCAATTACGGGTACAAACAAGCTTTTTAATCGAGCATTGTCTGGAACCAACACTACCAATCCATATGATCCAAAAAGTGCATTAACCAACTCTAGTGTTGCTTGCTGAATGGTTTTACCAATTGTGTAGCAAGTTGAAAACAGTTGAGTCAACTCATTTCCAAAAGGTAATACCCCAACTTGTCCTGCAATGGAATGAATCAGTGAAATAAAAGCCTTGTCTACTTTCATTCTGCCCACAGCCCCCGTTTGTGTAGTGTTCCAAACCAATTTTTCTCCGCCAATATTTACAAATCCTAATTCGTCTAAATCAGCATCTTCGCTCCCCATATAATAAACCGGAATAAACTTTTTGTCTGGATATTGCTCACCAAGCTCTGACGCTAACCGGATGGTATGAATGATTTTATAAATAAAGTAAAGTGGGCCAGAAAAAATATTGGGTTGGTGTGCTGTTGTAATGGTATATGAATTAGGCAATAGTAAATCTTGAATATGCTGTTGCACTTGATTAGTTATTGCAATCCCCTGATACTGCTCGGTCAGTTCTTCTACTAATACTTTTCTATTTACTGGATGCAAGTCTCTTACATTCATGGCAGATTGAACACCGTTGATATTGGTGTCATGCAAATAGAATGTCTTTAAATTTTCGTGTTGTTGCAGGTAATCCTGCACAATCTTAGAAAAATATCCGGTTTTCTCGTATGGCAAATACTGGGTGCTACAATCCATATAGAATGTAAAAATACAACATCATTGATTTATGTTCGCCTTATATTATTCAAGTTTAACCTAGTCAAATCGATTGGGATTAAATGGAGATATGTCCATGCTTAAAGTCCCACCTTCCACCATCTCTGCAACCAATTTACCGGTACCTGCACCTAAGCTTAATCCTACCATTGCATGGCCTGTAGCCATAATCAAATTATCCCATTGCTTGGTTCTACCAATATAGGGCAATCCATCTGCCGAGCAGGGCCTATACCCGTACCAAATTTTTTCGTTTGCAGGCAATTCTATATCAAACTGTGTATAGACCGTTTTAACAGCGTCTATTATTCCTTGAACCCGATTCATCCTAGGAGGAGTTTTAGTAGAAGTAATTTCCATTGTACCCCCAAATCTAATTTTATTCCCATCCATGGGCGTTAATGCTACCCTTCCTTCCACTAAAACACTTGGATGATTAATATGATAAGGCGAATTCTCTAAAGTAATAGAATACCCTCTTCCTGGCATTAACAACAAATCCATATTCAGCATTGCTGCCAATTCTCTACTCCAAGAGCCTGAAGACAACACCACTTCATCGGTAGGATATTGAGTATGACTGGTTTTTACAGCGGTGATTCTTTTGCCTTGCTTCTCAAAACCAATAACTTCTTCCCCCTTTACCAGATTTACCCCTTTCTTGGCCAGCATGTCTAATAATTGTTGCATTAATTTATTGGGGTATAAATGAGCGTCACATTTAAACAATAGCGCCCCCAAAGCATCTATCTCGGTTTGTGGCTCTAATGACTGTAACTGATCTTTCGTAAGCATGGTAGTGTCTAACAAACCCAATTGATGCGCCTTATCGCACAAAGCTTTACACTTGTCTCCACCTTTATTGGTCTTAAAAATCTCCAATAATCCTTTGTGTTCATATGAAAAATTAAACGCTGCAGATTGGTCCCATTGTTCATACCAATATTGACTTAGCAATGCAATATCCCTTAAAGGGACTGCGGCTTTTTCCACATGTTGTTCTGTTGCAACTTGCATGAATTTCCATCCCCATTTAATTAAACTAATATCCAAACGAGGTTGAACATAAAAAGGACTTTTAGGGTTCCACATCCACTTTAATCCCTGGGTAACAATCCCTGGGGTTGCCAAAGGAACAAAATGACTAGGACACACATATCCAGCATTGCCATATGAGCAATTGTTTTGCATATCTGTTTTATCAATCACAGTTACTTCATGCCCTGCATTGTTTAAAAACCAAGCACTACTTAGACCAATGATACCTCCGCCTATGATGGTTATTTTCATTTAATTATACAGTTATTTTGAGAATAGCTCATTATCTTTAAGCTAATAATTATGGAAACTTACGGAAAAATTCTACTCATTGCGATGCCTGCTTTTCTAATTTTAATTTTACTGGAAAAATGGTGGGGAATTCGAAAAGGGAATGACACTATTAGAACCATGGATATGGTATCTAGTTTAACATCTGGAATTACCAATTCTACCAAAGATGTATTGGGACTAAGCATTGCTGTATTAAGTTATGATTGGATGGTTTCTCATTGGGCTATGTTTCAAATTGAAGCTTCCGTTTTACTTTATATCATCGCTTTTATTGCTCTAGACTTAACTGGTTACCTAGTACATCGGATTGATCATGAGTTCAATTTTTTCTGGAACGCGCATATTATTCACCATAGCAGTGAAGATTTTAATCTAGCCTGTGCTTTACGTCAAAGTATTTCAACCTTTGTACGATTATTTACCATTTTTCTTTTACCTTCAGCCCTTTTAGGCGTTCCTACACAAGTGATTGCCGTGGTTGCCCCATTGCATTTGTTTGCCCAATTTTGGTATCATACGCAACATATTAACCGAATGGGTTGGTTAGAAAAAATAATTGTAACGCCTTCTCATCATAGAGTACACCATGCAATTAATCCAGAGTACCTAGATAAAAATTATGGACAGATTTTTATTTTTTGGGATAAATGGTTTGGAACCTACCAGGAAGAATTGCCCCATATTAAACCAGTTTACGGTATTACAAGACCAGTAAGAACATGGAATCCGATCAAGATTAATTTTATGCATTTATGGCTGCTTATTCAAGACGCATGGCATGCGAATAGTTTAAAAGACAAATTACGCATTTGGTTCATGCCAACCGGATGGAGGCCTGCAGATGTAATAGATAAATATCCCGTATTCAAAATTGAAGACCCTTATCATTTTGAAAAATACGAAACCAAAGCTGGCCCATTTTTTACTTTATGGGTTTGGATTCAGCTTGGATTACTCCTACTTTTCATTAGCTATCTATTTGGAAATATTGCAACCATTGGTAGTCCTGGCATGTTTTATTACGGCCTCTTTATTTTTGTATTCGTATACGCATTTACAGAATTAATGGATGGTAATCCAAATGCATGGGCTTGGGAGACCATCAAATTAGCAATGGGTATTTATTTTTTATTGAACACCAATGGATGGTTTGGACTTGGCGAAATTGTACCAATTATGCCTTATTTCATTGGCAGCTATTTGTTATTGTCATTGGTACTGACAATTTATTTTAACAAGCAGCACAATCGATATTCAATAGCTGAATAATCGAGACTATTTCATATCATTAGCAGTAAAACTAAGGGGCAATAATAAGGCAGCATCTTCTAATACATAAACGACCCCTTCCATACCACTTAGAATAAGTTTGATGGGTTGATGCTGTCTTATCGTTTGTTCTAAAAGGCTTTGTCGGCATATTCCACAAGGGCTTACCGGGTTCTTACTTTCTCCTTTTAAATTGTGGCAACTAATAGCAATTGTTTTAATTGCTACACCATTGTAAAAAGAAGATACAGCAGACAGCAATACTCTTTCTGCACATATCCCAACCGGATAGCTCGCATTTTCTTGATTGGTCCCTTCAATTGTTTCTCCATTATTTAGCAACGCCACAGCCCCAACTTGAAATTGAGAATAAGGGGCATACGCTTTTGCAGTTGCTGCTCTAGCTTTTATCAATAGTTGCGCATCTTCTGTTGAAAGAGCTGATACATTTTCTAAGACTCGGTATTGGAATACAATTTCTTTCATTCAGGTTAGGTTATTGAATCACTTTGAATAATCTATCCCACCTTGGTCCTTTATTCCAACTAAACCATATTAAAGAAGCTTTACCAACTATATGCGTTTCAGGAACAAAGCCCCAGAAACGGCTGTCTTGGCTTCTATGACGATTATCTCCCATCATCCAATAATAATTGTATTGAGGAGTATAGCTATTGACCAATTTGCCATTTATGATTAATTGCCCGTCTTTCTCTTCTAAAGTATTGTGCTCGTAAACAGTAATCAACCTTCTATACAAGGCAATATTATTTTGATTCAAAGCAATTGCTTTTCCTTTTTGAGGAATAGTAAGTGGTCCGTAATTGTCTAAAGTCCAAGGGAAATTGGCTTCATCATTTGGAAAAAACATGCCCACATTGGTATCAACATACTTGGTTAAAGAAAGAACACCAGGATATTTTTTTACTTTTTCAGCGGATGCAGCAGTTATATTAAAAATATAGGTTTTGCTATCTGGTCCAGGAGAAAAGTTACCATTATTGTTCTCTAAATCAATACCCAATTCATCTTGTAAAAACTCATCAGAAAAACCCGACCCACTGGTAGTAGCTATATAATCAGTTTGAGCTCCCGCTGGAAGTTCTGCAGGTTTCCCATTGATAAACAAATCAGCATTTTTAATTTCTAATACATCTCCTGGAACACCTACACAACGTTTTATATAGTTATCTGTTTTGTCCATTGGATGAACCAATATGGGATATTCCGCTAACAAAGCGTCTCGATTTCCTTTAAATTGGCTACTTCGTAAAACTTCGTAATAAGTAATCTTACTTCCAAATTCAGGTAAATTAATAATGGTATCGCCAGCAGGAAAATTAAAAACAACCGCATCATTTCTTTTAACAGTAGTTAATGCAGGTAATCTTTTATAAGGCAACTGCACTTCACTAATATAAGATGGCGTGGTTAAGCTAAAAGGCATGATATTGTGAACGAAGGGAAATGAAACAGGGGTTTGAGGAACTCGTGGACCGTAACTCATTTTACTTACAAATAAGAAATCGTTTACCAACAAACTCTTCTCCATACTCTCTGTTGGTATTACATAAGCTTCAAACACGAATGTTCTAATAATGGTTGCGGCAACTACTGCAAATACACCGGCATCAATCCATTCCCTAGAAGCGGGTTTATGATAATGATGGAGCGCTTGCGGACCATGCCATTTTTCTTTTTCAGAAAATCCTAAATAGGGAAAATATACAAACGGGAAAAGTACTACAGCTGCATGAGCAGGAACAGATACTTTCTTAAAGTTCATTACAAAAATGATGGTTATCCAAATGGTTATAAACTGACCAGCAATTGGAATCAATTGTAACCAAAACCAAAATCGCTTAATCTCTGCTTTCTCTACTATTTCCCAGGTATTGTAAAAGGGAACAAATGCTTTCCAAGCATCTATACCTGCTTTCTTAAACATACCATACATTCCAATATGCCAACCTAAGGTTCCTATAATAAACAATGCTAAGCCCATAAAACGGTTTTAGTTTAAACAAATG
>JAGOGG010000051.1 GCA_017996795.1 Sediminibacterium sp.
GTTGCTAAGTCTTTAGACATCAGTACTTCATTAGCTGGTAAAGTTGCTGGTGTTCAATTAGTAGGATCACCTAGCTCTTCATTTGACAATGCAGATATCTTGATAAGAGGTGTAACAGGTTTAGGACCTCAAGCACCTATTTTTGTTGTAGATGGAACCATTACCAATCAGTCTGGTGTAATATTAGATAATATTGAAAGCGTTTCTGTGTTAAAAGGACCTGCATCAACTGCATTGTATGGTCAACGTGCTGCAAATGGTGCAGTAGTTATTACTACTAAAAAAGGAAGTCGCAAAAAATTCACTAGTGTAGATGTAAACCTTGGATTAACTTTTGAAAAGTTAGCTTTATTACCTCCATACCAAAATGATTATGCAGGTGGATATTCTTCTTCATTAACTTCTGCAGGAACTTCATTTGATGCGCAGGGATTTTATTTGTTTAAGTACAACCCCGCAATTCATCCTGCATCTTGGGCTGCTTTCAATGGTCAACGTATGTTAGAGTACGGTGCCGATGAAAGTTGGGGACCAAAAATGAATGGAGACAATTATCGAGCTTATTGGAGCTGGTATCCTGGTGCAGAGTTTGGACAGCAAACACCATTAACTGCACAACCAAATAACGTAAAGGACTTTTTTAGAACAGGTGTAAACAAAAACAATTCGATTTCATTTTCTTCAGGTGGTGAAGGATATAATTTCAGAATGACTTATGCCAATCAAAATAGAACCTTAATGATTCCAAATGCAAACAGAGATCAACATCAGTTGGCATTGAACGGTTCATTTGATATTGGTAAGTATATTACTATTTCTACTGACCTTACTTATACTACTAACAGTACTAAAGGAAAGCCAGCAGAAGGATATCGTTTAGATGGATTAAATATTACCCAGAATTTTAACCAATGGTTTCAACGTCAATTAGACATGAAGCGTATGGTAAATTATAGAGAACCTGATGGCAGTTTAAATTCATGGAATATTGGCGACCCGAATGCAAGTGCTGATATCTCAGTTTATGGTAGACCTCAGTATTGGGATAATCCTTACTTCATGGTAAACGAAGCTTTCTCTACACAAGCTCAAAACAGATTGGTAGGAAATATTGGAATGAATATTAAAATCAATAATCATTTAAATATCGTTTCTTATGTAAGAGCCAATACCTACAATAATGAGAACACTGGTAGAATGCCTACAGGTGCTTTAACATTAGACTACTTTGATATTTCACAGGATCGTTATTCTGAAATGAACTACGAAACCAATATCATGTACAAGAATAAATTTGGTGATTTTTCTGTAGATGGTATGGTAGGTGGCAACGTTCGTAAGAACAGCTACAGTGCATTATCTATGGGCACACAAGGTGGATTAAGCTCTCCTAATTATTTTGATATTGCTGCTTCTGTTTCACGTCCTACTGTTGGTCGTTCTTATGAAAAGAAAACAGTGAATTCAGTTTTAGGAAAAGCATCAATTGGTTGGAGAGATTTATTATTTGTTGAAGGTACTTTGCGTAATGATTGGTCTTCTGCATTACCATCACAAAGCAATTCATATTTATATCCTTCTTTAAGTACCAGTTTTATTTTTACCGAATTGGTTAAAACCAGCTGGTTGACTTATGGTAAATTAAGAGCGTCTTTTGCTAGCGTAGGTTCAGACTTAGGTGCACATGCATTAAACCTTGCTATTGGTAATGGTTCATTCTACGGAACCAATCCTTCCGCAACTATCGGAAACCAATTTAAAGGTGGTGGAATTAAACCAGCTTTAACCAAAGCGTATGAGTTTGGTGTTGAATTGCGTTTATTCAAGAAGATTGGTTTAGATGTTACTTATTATCAAAATAATAATACCGATCAAATTTTGGGTATTGATGTAACCCCTGCAAGTGGATTCTCTACTGCACAAATTAATGCGGGTAATATTCAAAGTAAGGGTATAGAAATTACCCTTAGCGGTAAACCAATTGAAACCAAAAACTTTAGTTGGGATGTTACTTTAAACTGGGCTAAGAATCAGAACAGTATTAAAGAATTGGCTCCTGGTATTAATACCTACTTGTATGCAACCAACCGTTATGATACTCGTTTAGAGCATAGAGTAGGTGGTGAGTGGGGAACATATTATGGTAGAAAATGGAGAACTGATCCAACAACTGGTCAAACTTTAATTGATGCAACTGGTCAGCCATTGTATGATATTAACGTTCCAATTGGAAATGTACTTCCTAAGTTTACTGGTGGTATGTTTAACTCATTTAAGTACAAATCATTTGATCTTACTTTTGGTATAGATTTCCAAAGTGGTGGTTTGTTCTACTCTGAAACCAGAAACTTTAATACAGGTGCTGGTCTTTCTCAAGAAACAGTTGGTAAGAACGATAAAGGAAATGATTGGAGAGATTATCCTGGTGCTTACACTACTGCAGGTGGTAATGCAGGTGCTGGTGGTATTCGTATTCCTGGAATTTTTGGAAACGGTGCTTTAGCTGGAAAAGAAAACAATCGTTACATTTCTGCAAGAGCTTATTGGTACACAGCGCGTCAACGTGATGCAAGCAATGTTTTATTAGATGGTTCTTATGTTAAATTGAGAGAAATCAGATTTGGTTATACCATTCCTAGTTCGGCACTAAAATCGCTTCCTTTTGTGAAGTCTGCTAATATTGGCTTCATGATTCAGAATGCATGGTTAATTTGGGCTACTACCAAAAAATGGGGTGTTGATCCATCTGAGTTAGAAACTTTCTATCGTGAGGGTGGTCAGTTATCATCAACCAGACAATTTGGTGTAAACTTAAGAGCATCATTTTAGTAAACGAATTCAGTAAAAACAAAAAGACATTTTATGAAAAAAATATTAATCGTTTTTGGTTTGCTGGCTACGTTACAAAGTTGTAACAAGTTTGGCGATACCAATATTTCTCCTGCTCAGTTAACTACCGCTTCTACCAAAGCATTGTTAACGAATGCAGAACAAGCATTAAGTACTTATGTTACTAGTGCAAGATTAGGGTCAATGTATATTCAGCATATTTCGGAAGGTCCATATCCTGGTTCTTCTTTGTATAGTGATAGAAACTCTAGTTTCGCTGGTTGGTATACAGGCCCTTTGTATGATTTGCAAACTATTATTAACGATAACAATGCAGGTTCATCTTCTGCCAATGGAAATGGCTCTAAGAGTAACCAAATTGCAGTGGCTCGTATTTTAAAAGCATATTACTTTTTACAAATGACCGATATATGGGGAGATATTCCTTATTCAGAAGCATTACAAGGTGATAAAAATTATGCGCCTAAATACGATAAGCAACAAGATATCTATACTGCCTTATTTAAAGAGCTTACTGAAGCTGTGGCTCAAATTAAGGAAACAGAGTCTTCTGTAGTTGGAGATATTTTATTAAATGGCAATATGGCCGCATGGAAACGTTTTGCAAATACCACTAGAATGGTTATGGCATTGCGTATTTCAAAAGCCGATATTGCAAAAGGTAAAACTGAATATGCTGCTGCTTTAGCTGCTGGTGTTATTTCTAGTAATGCACAAAACATCAATTATAATTATATCGCAGGTGATCCTAATAACTACAATCCTTGGTATAACAATTATACTATCAGTAATCGTAATGACTATGCTATAAGCAAAACCATGACCGATTATATGGATCCAAAAGCAGATCCTAGATTGCCAGTTTTTGCTGAAACCTTAGCGGGAGGTGTTATTAAGGGCTTACCATATGGTAGAAACGTTGCAGTGAATATTCCAGCTGCTTTTAGTAGAATTGGTACTGCATTTAGAAGCCAAAACTCTCCTCTTACTTTACACAACTATGCGCAAGTTTTGTTTATGCAAGCTGAAGCTGCTAAATTAGGATATGTTGCAGGTGGTGATGTAGAAGCTGAGGCAAAGTACAAAGCCGCTATTAAAGCTTCTTGGGAAATGTATGGTGTATTTAATCAAGCTAAATATGATACCTATATCGCTTTACCAGAGATTGCCTATACTGCGGTAGATGGACATAAGAAAATCATGACCGAAAAATGGGTACACAATTATTTAGCGAGTTATGAAGCTTGGAAAGACTGGCGTAGAACAGGTTTCCCTGTATTAACTCCTGCAGTAGATGCAGTAGATTCAAGAGGAATCCCCATGCGTTTAGGTTATTCACCAACAGAAGCTTCTCTAAATCCGGTAAACTATGCTGCTGCTGTTACAGCACTAGGTGGAAAGGACGAGAACTATGGCTTAATGTGGTTGGTTAAATAAATATTTCGATAGTTTAAGAGTCACGATTGTTTGCAATTAAAAGCCCCGGTTCTATTATTAGACCGGGGCTTATTTATTTTAGAGAAGTATTATTTGTACTAATCCGTTGGATAATTTGAATTATCTAGCAGGCATTGTTAAAGGGATATCTCTCTTTAACATCTCGTCTCTATTAGCCATTTCCCAAGCTGTATAGAATACAAGCTTTGCTCTTTTTTCCATTAATTCAAAGTTGATTTTGTCAACAGTATCACCTGGTTGGTGGTATTCTGCTTTAAGCATTCCATCATAAAAGAATAAAATAGGAACTCCTTTACGTGCAAAATTGTAATGGTCGCTTCTGTAATAAATTCTGTTTACGTCTTTAGGATCATCGTATTTGTAATCTAAAGTCATATTCAAATGTTTAGCATTCACACCTTCATTAATTTTTGCTAAATCAGAGCTCAATTTATCGTGACCAATTACATAGATATAATTAAGGGTATCAGCCGTTTTTCTTTCTGTATCTACTCTTCCAATCATATCGGTATTTAAATCAACTGTAGTTTTATCTAATGGGAAAATTGGATGTTCAGAATAGTATTGAGAACCCCAAAGGCCTTTTTCTTCTCCAGTAACTGTCATGAATACCAAAGTTCTACGAGGCTTGTTGCCTTTTTTAGCGGCAGCTGCAAAAGCTTCTGCCATTTGCATCACACCTACAGTTCCAGAACCATCATCGTCTGCTCCGTAATAAATTACATCGCCTCTTTTACCAAGGTGATCATGGTGACCGGTCATGAAAACGTACTCGTCTTTTTTGTCGGTACCTTCTACCATTCCAATTACATTACTAGTTTCTAGCGCAGTAGATTTTTTATCTGCTGCAATGCTTAATTCAGCAATATATTTTCCTTTGGTTAAAGAAGCCAAACTTTCACTTGATAATTTAGCAGTACGTCCTGCTAATGCAGATGCTATTTCTTCAGAAACAGTTACCATCATAAATGGAGCGCCTGTTGGCTTATTCATGTAAATATTTCCTTTAACCGCAGTTGGTGTTTTGCGAGGAAAATCTTTTGAAACCAATACAATGCCAGTTGCGCCTGCAGTTCTTGCTGCTGCTGCTTTGGCGGCACCTGAAATAGGGCTAGGTGTTCTTGATCCTGCAACAGGGGCTGGAGCTTTATAACCAGCAGGAGCACCGTCTAAGATCATTACAATTTTACCTTTAACATCAAGACCAGCATAGTCATCCATTGAAGCAGCTTTGTCTACAATACCGTATCCAACAAACACCAATTCTTTAGAAGTGTTGTTTCCATTGGCAATCGATTGCAAAGACATCATATAGTCTTTGTCCCAGTTAAATAGTTTACCGTTTACTCTTAATTCTATACTAGACAATTCGTCTTGATAAACATTAAAATATTGTTGGTAGCTATTGCCATTACCTGGCTTAAGTCCCATTCTTTTGAATTCAGATTCAATGTAGGCAGCGGCTTTTCTTTCACCAGGCATACCTGTTTCTCTTCCTTCCATTTCAGGTCCGGCTAGAATAGTCAATTTTTCCTTCATTGAAGCGGGGGTAATTAATGCAGCAAACTTGGCTGATGCATCTTCTTTTTGTCCGTATGCAATTCCAGTGGAAAGGAACATTGCACCAAACAGGATTTTTTTCATCATGGCTTTTTGGTTTAGTTACAGCTAATTTTATTCACTCTGTCGGCGTGTCTACCACCTTCGAATGAAGTATTCATAAAAAGATCAATCATTTTTTTTGCCAATGGCAATTCTACAAATCTTGCAGGAATACAAATGATATTGGCGTTATTATGTTGTCTAGATAATTCTGCAATATCATTTTGCCAGCATAAAGCCGCTCGGATTCCTTGGTGTTTATTAGCTGTAATGGCTACCCCATTTGCACTTCCACAAATCAATATGCCAAAACTCGCTTCACCCTTTTCTACTGCATCCGCAGTAGGATGTGCAAAGTCGGGATAATCTACAGAATCCAAGGAATAAGTTCCATGGTCGGTAACTTGGAAGCCTTTTTCGGTTAACCAAGCAATTAAAGCAGATTTATACGCAAATCCTGCATGGTCACTTCCAATTGAAATGGGTTTGGAAGCGTCAAAAACATAAGCCATAAAATAATCTTTATTGTGATGTATATAGGTTGATTAATCCCACTCTTTGTCTTCGTCTTTCTCTAATTTCTTAAACACCCTAGCAGACACAAGAATACTTAATTCATATAATAGGAATAAAGGAATGAACACAATTAATTGGCTCATCCAGTCTGGACTAGGTGTAATAAATGCAGCAACAATTAAAATAATTACTACGGCATATTTACGGGTAGACCTTAAAAAACTAGGGGTAATGATGCCTATTTGGGTTAATATATACGCCAATACAGGTAATTCAAAAGCCAATCCGCAACCCAAAATAATATTGGTTAAGTTGTCTAAATAGTCAGAAAAAGTGGGCCTGGTTACAATCATATTTTCGGTACCCAATTGAAATCCTGCCAAGAAATTAAATGTAAATGGACCTAATAAAAAATAGCCAAAAGCCGCACCACAAAAGAAGAAGAACGAAACCCAAAAAATAATGAAGCGCGTATTTTTAACTTCTTTGTCTTTTAATGCGGGTTTAACAAAACGCCAGAATTCCCAAAAAATATAAGGGAAGGCCATGATGATACCACCCACTATAGCCATGCTGATGGTGCTTAAGAACTGGCCGCCAAATGTAGTGCTCTGCATGGTTACCTCAACAGGGGGCATACACAATGCATCTCCAATTCCGAGCCAACTACTAAAATTGCACAATGCTTTATAACTTACAAAGTCTTTGTTAATTGGGCCAACGATGATATTATCGAAAATCCAGTTGCGGTAAATAAATATTACCAATGCCATTACCAAAATGGAAATAACCGAACGGATAATATGCCCTCTTAATTCTTCTAGATGATCAATAAATGACATCTCCTCTTTTTCTGCTGTTGCTTTTCTATTAAATAGTGCCATGTTTATTGTAATACTTTCATCTTAACCATTTCTATTCTTCTCTCAGATACAGTTAAAATATCAAACTTGAAATTATTGATGATAATGGTTTCTTTTTGTTTGGGAATGGTCTCGTGTTCGCTGATGATGTAACCGCTTAGTGTTTCAGAATCGCTGGCTGGAAAATCGAGGTTGTATTTCTCATTTAAATAATCCAATTCCATTCTACCACTAAAAATAAATTCGTCTTCGGCTAATTGCTTTTCTACAAATTCCTCTGTATCATATTCATCTTGAATTTCACCAAAAATTTCTTCTAATAAGTCTTCCATGGTTACAATCCCTGATGTTCCGCCAAATTCGTCTACTACCCATGCAATGCTTTTTCTTTCTTTGGTGAACTTATTCATCAAATCGGTAGCACTCATGCTTTCAGGAACAGCTACAATGGGATGAAGCATTTCTTTAATGCTCTCAGGGCGGTTAAATAAATCTAATTGATGAATATAACCTACAATATTATCAATGCTGTCTTCATAAACAAGTAGCTTGCTCAACTTAGTTTGAATAAACAGATTTCTTGCTTCCCCAATAGAATCTGTTATTTCTAAAGCAACAATTTCTGTTCTTGGAACCAAGCATTGTCTAATCTTTACAGTAGGTAAGCTTAACGCATTTTCAAAAAGCTCTGTATTTAATTCTTGATTTTCATCGTCTTGGTCTTTGGTTTGTTGAAAAAAATGCTCTAAATCTATTTTGGTAAAAGCTTCGTTTTTGTCTTTTACTCGAACATTAAAAACGTATTTCAAAATCCATTGAGAAATATTGACAAATAAATTGGTTAGAGGAAGAAACAAGTGATGAAAAAAATTAGCAACTGGTGCAAAAACAAATAATAAACTATCACTCTTTGCCCTGAAAATGGCTTTGGGTAAAAATTTTCCAATTACTAAAACAACCAGAGTGGATACCAAAGTATCAAAAGCCAGTTTTAATAAGTTATTTTCAATTTGTAAGGGTAACCATATACCCGTTTTGAGTAGTTCATCAAAAAGCAACCCATAGATTACCAAAAAAACGTTCACCCCAATTAAACAGGTTCCAATAAATCTTGCGGGAGATTCTATGAATTGGGCTAAAATAGCGCCACTTCTTTTACCTTGTTTTTTCTTTAATTCAATGCTCAATCTATTGGCAGTTACGAATGCAATTTCATACCCCGCAAAAAAGCCGATAAAAAGCAAAGTACCCACTATACTAAGAATGGTATAGATATGCGTCATAATGCGTCAAAGTTAAGGTATATACAATAACAAAGTACCCCGTGGAAACGGGGTACGATACCGACTTAACACATGAGAATCGGTGCTGTAAAATTTATATGGCTATTTTATTTAAAGTCAACCGTACAATTCTGGCAATTCATGTCTATTTTGAGCCCTTTACCTTCGCCTACTTTAGCGCTAAATCTTGTTTCGTTATCTATGGTTTGAGAATAACGGGTAATAGAACGATTAATTTCAACGAGCTGCTTAGCCAAAACATCGGTTTCTTTTTCTTTAGTTAGCGGTTTTTTCTCTTCTTCTATTAATGGTACTTTTTCAAAATTTCCATAAACTGTGCTATATGCACCGTTGAATTTAACAGAATAGTCCTTGATATTTCTGAGCGGAATACGGATATCGGCATATTTGTTATCAATTTTAATTAAGTCAAGATTTGCTCCAACGCTTCTTATTTTAACATCGGCATTGGTTCCATCCATTTCAAGAGAGCCATTTAATTTGGTAATCCTAAAATTACCATAGTTCTTTCTTCCTCTTAATTCGTTGGCATCTTCAATTTCATATTCGTCGTTGGTACTTCTGAAAACTGCTTTTTTAGCACTGCCAATTTCAATGGTAGAATACTTGGTATCTAGATCTGCTTCACCTAACTCTTTAGCAGAAAATCGCCCATTCATAAATTCAATTTCAGCAATGGCAGCATTCTCCATAGTTACATTAGAATATTTAGAGCGCAGGTATAATTTGGAAAAACTTTCCGCTTCTAAACTACCGTTGGAAATATCTACTGTAGCATTTCCATAGTTTCCAGTTAATTGAATATCCGCATACTTGCTATCGATGTCTAATTTACTAGCAGCGGGTACATATATGGTTACCATTCTTTTTGTGTTCGATTTGCTTCCTATACTTTCTCCTTTGTCATTAAATACAGCAACACCTGTACTGCCACTCCAACCATATGTATTACCATTAATGGTATAGCTACCGCCTGAAATGGTTCCAGATTTTACTCTTACCGTAGTGCCAATTGATTTTAAAGAAAGGTTCATTTTTTCAAACCATTCCTCATCACTTAATTTTCCTTCACCTTCGTAATAAACAGTAGTAACTACTTTTACTTTAGGTTGATCCCAAATTTTAACTTGAATATTTCTAGAAGTATTGTCAACATAAATATCGGGGGATTTAGATGTGCTGATTTCTTGACTTACTTCTTTGGCTTTAACATCTTTTAAGTCTTTAAATACATAATCAAAATTCTGATTGATGTTCATAGGAAATCCTGTAACAGTTACAGCGCCAGTTCCTCGCAGCGGGAAACCTTCTACCACAATCGGTTTCAAGGCTTTTGCCATGCTTTCTTTTACCGATCTTTCTATCTGAATATTCGACACTTTTACCTCTTTGTTCGCTTTTTGAATTTCCTTTGCAGCATTCTGAATTTCCTTTTCTGCTTTTTTGATTTCTCTTTCAACTTCTTTTTCAGTAGTGGTTTGCTGTGCAGAAGTACTCAATGTTCCTGCGCCAATAGCACATAAAATCATTGCTCCGATAATGGTATTTTTCATTGTAACTGTTTTTAAATATTAATAAAGTAAGCACGAGTAGAATCTACTGGTCCTCTGTTTTGTTTGTAACGATTATTGGTTTTGTTCATTTCTAATTGCAACTGCTTGAGTACAGTTAATTTATATTGATACAGATTTATCAGTTGATCAAGCTGTTGGTCTGTTAGTCCTTTTTTACTGATTTCTTTTTTGATTTGTTTTTCTTCTTGTTCTAGTTGATTAATTTGAGATTTGAATTCATTAAAATAACTCGCAGACTCCGCGTACATAGGAGTGGTGCTTATTTTTCCTTTTTGTAAATTGATGATTTGTGTAAAACCGGTTTCCATATTTGCTAATGCGGTCATGGCGTTATTGCTGTTGTTTACCGGTGAAGCAGAACTGGCCGTTCTTGATTGTACCGATTGAGTAGCTTTACTCAATATGTGTTGAGTTGCACTAGCAGAAGGAGCATTGGATTCTGTTGCAACCAAAGCTTCAGTTGCTTGTGGGGTACTGTCAAAATTATTAGTAGAAGAATTAGTTGCATTATTCAAATTATTGGTCGCACTATTTGGTTTTTCTTCATTCGTTACCACTTGTTCTTGCAAAGGTTTCACCACATTATTATCAGTAAACAAATACCAAGCGCCAATACCTGCTAAACCCAAGATGCAAGCAGCTGCAGACCATTGCACCAACTTACGCATTGAAAAAACTTTCGCAGTGGCTACAAGCTTCTTATATTTAGATTCGTTATGTGTAGGGGAGAAACTTTGCCCTGATTGAGCTTTCACACGCTGATTCACTTTGTCCCAAATAAGCGGACTTGGCTCATCGGCATTGAATTGCTCCTGATTTTCTACTAAATATTTTTTAAACTCATCCATGTATTTGTACTTGTTTGTAAATTCTTTGTTTCAATAATGCCCTGGCTCGTTGGTATTGGCTTTTACTCGTTGATTCTGAAATTCCCATGCTCTCTGCAATTTGTTTGTGTGAATAATCTTCAAACACATACAAATTGAATACCTGTCTACATCCGTCAGGTAATTGCTTAATGGTTGCATGAATAATTTTAAAGTCAATCGTTTTCCACCATTCCATTTCTTCGTTTACTAAATTGCCTTGTTGATCAGTATCCCATTCTTCCCAGCGAATATTTTTTTTGCTGAAACGAATACATTCATTTACCACAATTCTTTTAAGCCAGCCACCAAATTGCTCTGCAACTTTAAGCTGATGCAAATTGCTAAATGCAATAACAAAACAGTCTTGTAAAAGGTCTTCTGCATCTGACTGGTTACCAGTCATTCTGGTACAGATATTAAACATGGCTTTACTGTATTGCTCGTACAACCAAGCCTGGGCTTTTGCATCTCCATTGCAAGCCTTTTTTACAGCAGCTTTTTGTATGTCTATTACCTGTTCCAAGCAGTTTTCATGAGTAAGAGAAGGTTTTTATGAAAAGTTGGAAAGAGGGCAGCACTTTTTTTTTGCTTTTTAATATTCGGCTAAGACAGGTTTATTCTGCATGATTGCTTCTATTTTGCTGATCACTTCTGAAGTTAATAGCTCCACTGCTTTTAATGCGGTCAAATTATCAATTAATTGTTCTTTCTTGGTGGCGCCCAAAATAGCTGTAGTTACATTTGGGTTCTTAATACACCAGGCAATACTTAAAGCAGGCAAGCTACAACCCAATTCATTGGCCAATGATTGAAGCTGTTGAACTTTTTCAATTTTGTCTTGCATAATCCAACGCTCTTTCAACCAATCGAAACCTT
>JAGOGG010000234.1 GCA_017996795.1 Sediminibacterium sp.
ACTTTGGAAGTGTGGGAATTAAGAAAGTACGCTATGCAATTTGGGCAGGCATGCTGGCCGATTTAATTGGCGTCATTGCTGCCATTGGGATTGCTTACATCTTTTTCAAGTAGCCGAAGAGCCTAACTAAATCAGAATGGTGTTTCTAACGAATTATTTTGTTTCCGCCAATTCCATTATAATGGCCCATTCCTCGGGAGTAACGGGTTGTACAGAGAGTCTTTGTGCTTTTACCAATGCCATTTTTTCAAGTCGAATATCTGCTTTAACAGTAGCTAAACTAACTGGCTTTTTTAGTTTTTTTACTGGCTTAAAGTTAACCACTAACCATGCGGTGTCATCTGTAGTAGGATCTTGATAAGACTCTTTGGTTACTTTGGCAATCCCCACAATTTCCATTCCTTCGTTGCTATGATACCAAAAAGCCAGATCGCCTTTTTTCATGGCCCTTAAATTGTTACGCGCCTGGTAATTTCTTACCCCATCCCAAAAAGTTTCTTTGTCGTTTACAAACTGATCCCAACTGTATTTAAAAGGTTCCGACTTAATTAACCAATAGTTCATTGTAATTCCGTTTTTGTTTCTTCAAAGGCAATGCCCTCTTTTATTAATTCCGCTAAAACTGGTTCGTATATTTCTTTAATGATTGGTATATGTAACCCTTTAATGGCAATTTTGTTCTCTAAAATTAAAACAGCTGCAATTCCCAAAGGCAAACCAACCGTTTTCGCCATTGCAGTATGCAACTCATCATCGCCCTTAACTACTAGCGAACTTTGAAGGGCGAATTTTTTATGGTTGATGGAATATTCCAATTCATGTAACATGACAATCAGGTCTTTGTCCCCTGCTTGTAATTTCCATTTGTCTTCGAGTATTTCTTGTAAAATTTGCGCAACCGATAAAGTTCCTTTGTTAATGATGGTGGGATCATTAAGCCCTAAAAAATGGAACTGCTCTACTAATTCAGGGCTGTTCAATTCCACTTGATTTTTGTTCAAATGATTTTGAAAAAATTGCGAATAACTTAATGCACTCGTATCAACCATTTCTTCATCATTGGTTAATTGCGCTTGCACTATTTTTTCCCATCCTAAACAAAATGGGGCATAACGCAAAGTAGTTCTAATAAAAGTCTCTGCTGTTTCTAACTCATACAAAGGAATATAAGACAATGAATCTCTGTTGGGATAATAGGCCAATGATCCAACATGCGGAATAGTCAACTGCGAACAGTTTGCAAAGATTTGATTATAGTTTTTATTAACCTCTTTACCAGCCTCTTTATAAATGGCACCTGCTTTTCCAGCTGTCACAATATTGCGCGGGTTCCAACTGATTTTATACTGCCAAGGATTGTTATTAGACTCTGGTGCAATTAATCCCCCGCAATGCGATTTAAAGGAGCTTATTTGCCCTCCATTTGCTTTGATCTCATGAATGATTTGCATGGCACTCATATGGTCAATACCAGGATCTAAACCCATTTCTCCAATGAACAATAAACCAGCTTCATTAATTTCTTTTTCCAAACTTTTTATTTGGGGGTCCAAATATGAAGCGGTCAATAAATTTTTTTTAAGGGCAACGCAATCCTTGGCTACCAAAAAATGCAAGCCCGGTGGTAATAGCGAAATCACTATATCGGCGGCTTTGATCAACCCCTGTCTGGCTGTTTCATCTTCTATAGAAAGCGCAGCTGCACGTAAATTAGGGTAGCCTTTAATTTTACTATTTAAAGTGTTTAAGTCTTGGTCTGCCACCGTGCAAATCCAATTTTTTTGGGCGGTAATACCTCCTAGATACCTAATTAAAACAGTGGCAGATTTGCCTGCGCCAAAAACTAAAATTTGCATATTGAATTAGTTAAAAAAAATAAAGATAGAACAATTGGTGTCTACCAATGAAAATCAAGCATTTAGATAGGGTGTAAACTGTGGATAAAACCAGTAAAAAAACAGCGTTTTTTAGCCTTTTTACCCCCTAAAAAAGCTATCTTCGCAAACCTTCATTCAGGAGGCTATTTTTCCACCTGAAAATGAATTAAAAGTAGAACCAGCAAGATACATGGAAGAGAACTTAATACCAGAACAAACCAACGATAACGACCGCATTATTCAGGTCAATATTGAAGAGCAAATGAAGACTGCCTACATTGACTATTCAATGTCGGTAATTGTGGGTCGTGCACTACCAGATGTTAGGGATGGATTTAAGCCCGTGCACCGCAGGGTATTGTACGCAATGAACGAGTTGGGGAACAACAGCAATAAGCCTTTTAAGAAATCTGCCCGTATTGTGGGGGAAGTAATGGGTAAATATCACCCACATGGTGATAGTGCTATTTACGATACCCTGGTGAGGATGGCCCAAGAATGGACCATGCGTTACACATTGGTAGACCGCCAGGGTAACTTTGGTAACCAAGATGGAGATCCACCGGCAGCAATGCGTTATACTGAGGCAAGATTGCAAAAGATTGCTGAAGCCATGTTGGATGATATTGAAAAAGAAACCGTAGACTTTCAACTGAATTTTGATGATTCATTAGAGGAGCCCACTGTTTTGCCTGCAAGAATTCCTCAGTTATTGGTGAATGGATCTTCTGGAATTGCAGTAGGTATGGCCACCAATATGATGCCGCATAATTTAAGCGAAGTCATTGATGGTTGTGTGGCGTATGTTGACAATAGAGATATAACCATAGAAGAGTTGATGAATTATGTGAAAGCACCTGATTTCCCAACTGGTGGAGTAATCTATGGTATGGAGGGTGTTAGACAAGCATTAATGACTGGTAGAGGAAGGGTTGTAGTTAGAGGAAGATGCAATGTTGAAACCAAGCCCAACGGAAGAGAAATGATTGTTATTACGGAAGTGCCTTATCAGGTAAGTCGTGATACTTTAACGGATCGAATTGGACAGTTGGCCATCAATAAAATTGTAGATGGAATATCTGATGTGGGTAACCAAAGTAATAAAGATGGTACTCGTATTGTAGTGGAATTAAAGAAGGATGCAGTTGCACAAGTGGTCATTAATCAATTGTACAAGCACACCGAATTACAAACCAGTTACGGTATCAACAATGTGGCATTAAGCAAGGGCCGTCCGGGTATTATGAACTTGCATGATCTAATTAAAGCTTTCATAGAATTTAGAATGGAAGTGGTGATTAGAAGAGCCAAATTTGAACTTAGAAAAGCAGAGGAAC
>JAGOGG010000235.1 GCA_017996795.1 Sediminibacterium sp.
AATTCTTCTTGCACTGTTTGCCATTCTTCGGTTTTGGTATTGTCTGTTTTTAAGATGGTATAAGAATGCTTCTCAATTATTGGCAATAAATAGCTGCACTGACCAGTAGGGTCAAGTATCACTACCCTGTTTCTGTGGGCAATGTGTTTTTCTATATCTTGTATTATCCAGTTATCTGTCATTACCAATCTGCATTTAAGTATTTTGTTAATTGATTTGCTTTTAGCACTTCTGCTCTCAGCAAATCTTTCTTTTGTAATGGGGCTATGTTTTTCCCTACACCATCATCCAGTTTAGGGTCGTAGCCTTCGGCTATGAGTTCGTCTATTTTGGTAGTGAACAATTTTATTTCTTGCAATTGTAAGCGGATGGTTTCTTTTTCTGTTTGTGCTTGTGCCGTGTTTACATCTTGCAGGGTAATTTGGCGGTATTCTAAATTTTGTACCCTGTGGCTGATGTAATGTGATTTGAGCTTAAACAAGCTATCTCTGTTCCATTTGTAGATTAAGATATACGCTTCAAAGCCTTGATGCTGCCCACTGCTTAAATGCCATATAAATGGCGTTTTGGGCAAGTACATAAACAGGTTGAGGTGATTGCTTAATTGGTTGAAGAAATGATGCTCCAAATATTCATTTACAGAACGACCCAACAAACTATCCAACTGCATATACTGTGCTGCTGAAAAGCCGTTTTGTAAACAATGCTGCTCTAAGCGTTGGCTAAGTGCTTCTTCGCCCGGTAAGCCTACCAATGGAATTATGCCATCATCATCTTGCTGCAAAAGGGTACGAATGGCATCTGCCAAAAACTCTAAAGCAATTTCGGATGCTCTTGCTGCTGGCACTGTGTTGGCTTCTTTGAACCAATACCATACATTGATGGGATTGACCTGATGGCGGATGCAAAACTCTTCCAGATCATTATTGCTTTGGTATAGCGTAGCAAAACTTTCTTTAAACTCTCTTAATTTCTGTTCCTCAAATGTTGTGATAGGTAAGTTTTGGATATGCTCTGTAACTTCTGCTAATGAGTTTTGTAATTGGTTTATAAATGCTTCTTTGGCTTCTTTTAATACAGCTAATGAACCAATGGAAATACCCATTTTCGCTTCTACTTGCTCACGGTCTGCATCACTGAGGTCATATACTTCAAAAATAAGTTCGTTGATGATGGCTTCATTGATAAGTACTTGTGTGTGCTGAACATTCTCATAATTGAGATATGCCAATACACGGTCTTTTAAAGCTGCTCCTTGAAAAGCTAATAAAGGGCTTTGCTCGAAGTTGGTTTCAATGATGCGGTATGAACAAAGATTTTGTTGGATTGAAATATTTGTTTCAGACAAATTAGAAATAATGCTATCAAGCATTTCAGGTGGTGAAACAAACGGAATACGCTTCAAATCCTGGGGCTGAACATTGACTGTTGGGTTAAGGCAATCAGAAATATAAAATGTAAGTTTTGAATTAAGCAAACCCATTAAATATGAGTTGCTCGTTATTGATTTACTTAAAAAAATTGAAGAACCGCCTATATCGAATAACGCATAATCAGGAAAATCTCTAAATGAAATACCTTTTGAGCCAGAAGCTGAATAGGTTATCCCTTTCCTAAAATAATACTCTTGTGCGTGTAAATCCTGACCTGCTGAATGTAAATACCGTTGAAGATAATTCCCATCTTCTTTCCAATCAACAATACACCATAGATTACCATACCACTTATTGTAGGGACCACCTTTAGAATAAATTGCCCATCGTTTTTCTCCACGTTCCGTCTTATTAAAAATTATGTCGTCTTTTTCAACTTCCCACCATAATCTTAAAAAACGGTTATTATTTGATGTTTGAATACCGGCCCTAACATCTGCTATTTTACCAACAGTATTCTTTTTAAACTTCTCCCTAAATCCATCACTAATCCAATAGATAAAAGGCCAGCCTTCGATGATTTTGAGTTTTTCTTGGGGAAGTGTTATGTTGTGTTTGTTGGGTCGGTTTGCAAGCAAATCATCATAATCTTTTACAAAGGCTTCATATCGTCTGCCTTCATAAATATCATTTAGTTTGATGAATTGAACAGGAACATCTTTTGGTTCTTTCTCTAAAATATACATTGCTGCATCAACCCTTGCAGATTGATGGAACATTCCCAAATAGCCCCATTCAACAAAAAGACTGATATGCATTTTGTCCACAATAAATTTCCGTACATCTTCAAATGTTTTGATGTACATAAAAGTTGGAGGATGAACCATTGCAACTTTTCCGTTTTCATTTATAATTTCACAACATCTTTTTATAAAAACAGCATACAAATTGGTATTGAATTTATACGGCTGCTTGTAATTCGCTTCTACAAATATTTTCAGTTCGGGACCAAAATCTGCACTATCGGTATATGGTGGATTGGCTACTGCTACATCGTATTTTTGGGTGAGTAGTTGCAAAAAGGTAATGGCATCTTGTGTTTTTGTATTCAAGAATGTTTGCCCTTGTTTGGCGGTGTTTTGGGCTACTGCCTTTTGAAGGTTGGTAAAAAAGGTATTTCTAAAATTGGCGTAATCTTCTAAATTTTGCTGCCCAAAAAGTGTAACTTGGTTTGGGTCGTTTTTATCTTTAGTTCCAAACCATTTCAAGTTTAGTTTTTCTTCTAAGCGAATGAGTGAGCCAAATTTGTGAGCATTTTGTAGGTCTTCCCACAGGTCTTCAATAATCTTTCTTTCTCTTTCGCCTACGTTGCCATCTTCAAAAATATCCTTTACATCATTGTATGCTGGTAGAAAAAAGTCGGAACTAACGATATTGAAATGTTCAATTTTGGCAGTACGTTTTTTTCGTTTTGCTTTAATGTATAAACCCAACTGAGCCAACTGTATGGCACGGTCGTCTAAATCTACTCCGTGTAGGTTGTTTTCAATAATCAGTTTGGGAACATCAGCTTCATTGTAATCTGCACCATAGTTTTCTATTTGGTCTAGGTACAAATCGTAATACATATCAAAGCCATACAACAGGTAATTACCCGATCCTGTGGAGGGGTCAATCATTCGTATTTCGTGTAGCGGCTTTCGTTCCCTTGTTTGCGAAGTTGGTGCATTGGCAATTTTATACTTATTGCGTATTTCACTATCGGGGTACATTTCCAAATAGAGCTTTCCCAAACTGTTATCTACCAAAAATTGCACTACCCAACGTGGGGTAT
>JAGOGG010000236.1 GCA_017996795.1 Sediminibacterium sp.
GGAAATTTTTGGCGTCAATTCTCTTATTCTTTGTATTAATCAATTTGATTTTTGCTAGCCTATATATCTGGATTGGCATTGACCATTTAGGTGGAATGGTAGCTGAAACAGAATCAGATAAGTGGGGTGAAGCTTTCTTTTTTAGTGCCCAAACTTTTACCACAGTGGGCTATGGAAGAATCAATCCTATTGGATTTGCTGCAAGTTTAACTGCTTCACTCGAAGCATTAATTGGCCTAATGAGCTTTGCACTGGCAACTGGATTGTTATATGGAAGGTTTGCAAGACCTCGGGCATTTATCAAGTACAGTAAGAACGCTTTATTTGTTCCGTTTAAGGAAGGCGTTGCATTGATGTATCGTATGGTGCCTTATACTAAAAATTATTTGGTGAATGTGGAAGTAAAAATCACTTTGGCATTGCGGGTTGAAGAGGAAGGTCAATTAAAAAACAAGTTTTTTGATTTGCCATTAGAAATAGCCAAAGCCAATACCTTAACAGCAAATTGGACATTGGTTCATGTTATTAATGAGAAAAGTCCACTCTTCAATTTTACTAAAGCAGATATAGATTCAGCCCAAGCAGAAATGTTGGTATTCGTTCAAGGTTTTGATGAAAGCTTTTCTAATACAGTCATCTCTCGGGCTTCCTATAGTTTTGAAGAATTTGTTTATGGGGCTAAATTTGTACCGATGTTTCATCCAAATGAAGACAATAGCAGTACTGTTTTACATATTGAAAAACTAGACGATTATATTGCAGCCGATTTGTCAATCAAAATGTAAATAATGAAAACCCAAATTGGAGAAGATGTGCATATTGCAGCTGCGTTTTTAAAAGCAGGAGAACTGGTAGCTATACCAACTGAAACCGTTTATGGATTGGCTGGAAATGCTTTGTCAGAAGAGATTGTAGCAAAAATTTACGCTGCTAAAAACAGACCCAGCTTTAATCCATTAATATTACATATAGCCCAAATAGCTCAACTCCACAACTATGCATTTGTTGATGAAATCAGCATGAAATTGGCTGAACATTTTATGCCTGGGCCACTCACTTTATTGTTGCCTAAAAAAACTACAGTTCCAGATATTACCACGGCAGGAAGTAAAAAAGTGGCTATTAGAATTCCGAATCAACCACTTACACTATCCTTATTAGCACAAATTGATTTCCCATTAGCAGCTCCGAGTGCAAACCCATCAGGCTATATTAGTCCAACGAATGCAACCCATGTAATGGAAGGTTTGCATGGTAAAATTCCCTACATCTTAAACGGGGGCAATACCACGGTGGGATTAGAATCGACTATTTGCGAAGTGGCCAACAATATCATTATTTTACATAGAGCGGGCAGTGTAACTGCATCAGAACTTTCTGCAGTTAGCGGATTGGAAGTAATAAATGCAGCAGCATATCATGCTCCAGATATATCAGATCATAGCACAGATAGTCCAGCAACACCGGGCCAATTAAAAAGCCATTACGCACCACACACCCCATTGTTTATGGGCAATATTGAAGAATTAATTCAATCACATGTTGGCAAAAAAATAGCGGTTATAAGTTTTTATAACCGCTATGAAGGCGTTGATAATTTTATATTAGCTCCCGACCATCAATTATCTACTGCAGCAAGTAAACTTTTTGCAACCCTCAGATCAATTGATCAGAGCGATTATGATGTAATACTATCAGAGGTATTTCCTAATGAAGGTATTGGCATTGCCATCAACGACCGAATTGGCAGAGCACAGTTTATTTTAAAGCATTAATAATTGCAACAAACTCATCTGCAATTAATGATGCACCGCCAACTAGTCCACCGTCTACATCGGGTTGAGAAAATAGCTCCACTGCATTATTTGCTTTAACACTACCTCCGTATAAAATAGAAATTTGATCAGCCGTTTCTTTGCCGTATACATGTGCCAATTCTGCACGAATAAATGCATGCATTTCCTGTGCTTGATCGCTGCTGGCTGTTTTGCCCGTACCGATTGCCCAGATGGGTTCGTAAGCAATGACTACATTCACCAATTGTGCAGATGTTAAATGAAATAAAGATTCTTTCAATTGTGCTGCCACATATGCGTTTTGTGTACCTTCTTCTCTTATTTGCAAAGGCTCTCCACAACAAAAAATGGGCGTGATATGATGGCTTAAACTGATATCAATTTTTTCTGCTAAAAATTGGTTGCTTTCATTAAAATATTCTCTTCTTTCAGAGTGACCTAATACCACATATTTCACCCCAATAGAATTCAGCATCTCTACAGAAATCTCTCCGGTATATGCACCACTTTTTTTGCTATAACAGTTTTGAGCTGCAACTGCTACCCTATTTTTAGTACCCAATTTTTCTTGTGCCATCATTAAATAAGGAGCTGGCACTGCAAATACGGCTAACTGATTTTCTTTTAAGTCGTGCGGCTTGCTTAATAAATCATTGATTAACTGTTCTCCCTGCTGTAGAGTCAGGTTCATTTTCCAATTGGCTGCGGCTATTTGTTTTCTCATAATTGCTTCTTATTTGTAAATATATATTGAAGTATGTTTATTTCATCCTTGGATAGTTCCATCTCTTTTAAACCTTTCCAATTATTGATGTCTTTAATAGCATTATCTAAATCGTATTGTTTGCCTTTTACGCCAAAACTAAAATGAGGAATGGTATTATGCAACAAGCCTTCTCCAAATACATTGCAACTCACTCCAATCATCGATCCAGTATTTAAACTAGAATTAATAGCCACTCTAGAATAATCACCCATTATTACTCCGCATTTTTGCCCAACTGATACATAATCATTCAGCCCCATGCTGAATATTTTTATGGTACCCGCAGAATTTTTTAAATTACTATTGCTACTACCAGCACCTAAATTACACCACTCCCCAATTACCGCATCTCCTAAATAGCCATCATGGGCTTTGTTTGAATAGCCCATCATTACTGCGTTTTTTATTTCACCTCCCCCCATGCAAAAAGGGCCCAAAGAAGTACCTCCATAAATTCTGCTATTCATTTTTACCACCGAATTATATCCAATGGCAAATGGACCTCTGATGCAAGACCCTTCCATAATTTCTGCTTTGCGTCCAATATAAATGGGTCCTGTGGATGCATTTAATGTACAATAAGTTAGCTTGGCTCCTTCTTCAATAAAAATTTGGTTTGCCCCAATCGTATTTACC
>JAGOGG010000052.1 GCA_017996795.1 Sediminibacterium sp.
ATGTTGCGGATAAAAAAGCTGGTAGGGTTCCTACTTATCAGCCTGCTCCAGTTTATGCTGCAGCGCCTCAATATATTACACCCGTTGCTCCTGTTGCACAACAAGCAGCACCACAACAGGCAGCACCACAACAAGCACCACAACCAACTGCTTCGCCTGTTGTACCAGAGCAAGCACCACCAGTTGCAGCTCCAGTAGCAGTACCTGAACCAATGGCAACTGCAACACCAGTAGCAGCACCAGTAGCAGCTCCTGCAACTGCGCCAACACCTGCAGTAGAACAGCCACAGCCAATTGCTCCTGTTTACCAAGAACCAATTGTACCAGTAGTACCAGCGCCACAACCTGCAGCACCACAACCGACTTATCAAGCTGCCGCAACGCCCACCTACCAGCCAGCACCAGAACCTGTAATGAAATCTGCTTCAAGATTTCCAGAGCAAAATGCAGCTGCTTATAGTGCGCCAATGCCTCCATCGCCGCAAGCGATTTTTGCACAACCATCAGGTAAATATTCCGACCCTTCAATGGTAAAGGTTTCAGGCGAAACTGAAATTATTGAAATGGATCGTATGCGCAAACTTATTGCAAAGCATATGGTGGATAGCAAACATACTAGTCCGCATGTAACTAGTTTTGCTGAGGCAGATGTGACCAATATGGTGATGTGGAGAACAAAAGTGAAAAATGAATTTGAACAACGCGAAGGCACTAAGCTAACATTCACTCCAATGTTTGTAGAGTGTATTGCGAATGTGATCAAACGTTTCCCTTATATCAATTGCTCTTTAGACGGAGATAAAATTATTCTAAAAAAAGACATCAATATTGGTATGGCCACTGCCTTACCTACTGGCAACCTAATCGTACCAGTTATTAAAGGTGCAGATCAAATGAATATTGTTGGTCTTAGTAAAGCAGTAAATGGTTTAGCAGATGCTGCTAGAAATGCCAAACTAAAACCAGAAGATACCACGGGTGGTACTTTCACATTAACCAATGTAGGTACTTTCGGAAGCTTAATGGGAACACCTATTATCAGTCAACCTCAGGTTGCTATCATGGCAGTAGGTGCAATCAAAAAGCGTCCAATGGTTATGGAAGGTCCTGATGGCGATACCATTGCCATCAGACATATGATGTACTTATCATTAAGCTATGATCATCGAATAGTTGATGGTAGTATTGGGGCCAGCTTTCTAACTGAAGTGGCTAAAGAATTTGAAAAATGGGATATAAATAAACAATGGTTTCACTACCTATAAAATTTAAAAAAGCCCTGATGATTATCGGGGCTTTTTTTTGGAGCTCAATTTATTTAACAGCTCAAACACCTGGACTAGGCACTTGGAATGTATTAACAGGTCGTTTCAATTACAATAGTAAATGGAATGCTTTTATTGAATTGCAATTACGCTCTCAACAAACTTTTAATCATTTTAATTACCATGAAGTGAAGGGTGGAATTGGTTATGCCATACATCCTACGCTTACTGCAGTGATTGGAACGGGCAGGTATATTACTTACCAATTAAATGATAATTTTAAGACCCCATTCTTAGTAACTGAAAATAGACTTTGGCAGCAATTAATTTGGAACCAATCATTTAAAAATGTTAGAATTGAACATAGACTAAGGGCAGAACAGCGCTATACTTCTAATGGCTATCGAAACAGATTTAGATATAGATTGAGTGGCATCATTCCGATCAATAATAAAACAATCACCAATAAAACCCTTTTTATAAATACTTCCAATGAGTTTCACTTGAATAATGAAGGGGTATTTTTTGAACAAAACCGCTATTATTTGGGAGGCGGATACAACTTTAATAGTCAATTGAGCTTACAAGTTGGCTGGATTTATCGGTCAGACTTTTTTACACAAAATAGGGCCCAATACAAGCATTTTTTACAAACCAGCTTACAATTCACTTTTAGCAAAAGTAAAAATGCTGCCATTAAAAACATAGGATCGGTAGACTAATTATTCCACTCTTTCAAAAAAGGAAAACAGGGTTGTTCCGTAGTTACGAACAAATGAAAATCCTTCCATTTTTTCGTAGGCATTTCTTGGTGTATGTTCTAAAACAAAAAATCCTCCTGCTGCAATAAGTTTTTTGGCTATAATTATTTTAGGAATTTCATCAATGGTACCCAAGGCATAAGGAGGACCAGCAAAAATAAAATCGTACTGCTTTGTACAACTTTGCAAAAAAGAAAATACGTCCATCTTGAGCAATTGAACATTTTCCATACCCAGCATGGCGGCATTCTTTCCGATGAATCCATGCATAATGGGGTCTTTCTCTACAATAGTCAATTGCTCCGCACCTCTAGACGCCAATTCGTAACTGATACACCCTGTGCCACCAAATAAATCAAGTGTTTCAATACCATCAAAACTCATTCGATTTTGCAAGATATTGAACAAGCCTTCTTTTGCTATATCGGTAGTAGGTCTTGTGTGGGGCATATTGGCAGGCGGACTAATCCTTCTTCCCCCCCATTTTCCTGAAATGATTCTCATAATGCCAATTTAAAAAATGGCATAAAATAATGATGAGCGTATTCTTTATTAACATCAAACATTATTCCATTGGCTTCCATGGTATCAATTTCTATATTCTCGTATACTTTTTTTAATTGCAAGAACAATTCGGTATTTAAATCAATCATACCACTCAGCTCAACAATAGCAAACTCAGTATTTATTCCAAACTGCTGTGCACCACGAATGATATAATAAAGAGCATCTTCCGCAATTTTAAATGAAAAGGTTTGAATCATTTGGATTTTTGCATCTTTAAAAATGGCCATGATAAAATGTCCATGATAAAATTGCAATTTTACTAACTGCTCTTCATTCTTGCGCCTAATCATCACATCGTTTAGCAATGAAGTATATACATGTGATGTTTGAAAAATGATAAACTGCCTGGTCAATAATTCGGCCAATGATTTTTTAATTCGATAGGTATTGATGAAACTTCTGGTAGCAATCAACTTTTCATACTTGACTTCCATCCTACTACTTTCCCCATAAATAAGGTTCAAATAATCTTCAGCTGAAGTAGCAGTTAAAAATTTCCCCGGAACCAAAATGGATTCTGGCGTACAAAAAAAACAAGTAACCAATTTATAGTTCTTATTAAACAGTTTAGATATGGTTTTGATTTCATAAAAGATATCATTCCAATCCTCTGTTTGATCTTTGTCTAAACTAAAATATTCAAATGCTACGATGGTTCCATTGTCTACCGTTTTAGACATGCAACGCATTTCCTGTTCATCCAATTCTATGATTAGCTGAAAAGCAGATCCACTGATGGGATCCTCATTATAAAACCCTGCTTTTTTCCTGGCCATTCATCTTAATTACGTTGCAATAATATATAAAAAAGCATTAACGGAGAGCGAAGATATTATGAGCACTCATTTTACTAACTTCGCAGCCCAATATGAGCAATCTTCAGCCACTCAATCTACAAGTAAATACAGGGAATAAAGCCATCCTACGTATTGCTTTGCCCATATCTGCATCTATTGTTGTTCCGCAAATCAACTTTATCACCAATAATATTTTTTTGGGAGGATTGGGGCAGAAAGAATTAGGGATTGCGGGTATTACAGGGGTTTATTACTTAATGTTTGCGGTGATTGGGAATGGATTAAACAATGGATTACAAGCTTTGATCTCTAGAAGGGCTGGTGAAAATAAAATTGATGAAATTGGAATTCTATTTTGGCATGGGGTTAGAATTGCCATGTTCTTTGCCATCTTTGGAATTTTAACCACATGGTTTGTTGCTCCAATGGTTTTACAGTGGTCATTGCACGATTCCGAAGGAATTGACATGGCTGTTCAATTTTTGTCCATTCGAATTTGGGGCTTACCCCTACTCTATATCTACCAAATGCGCAATGCCTTATTGGTAGGAATTAATCAAAGTAAATTATTGGTACTGGGCACTGCAACAGAAGCCATCATCAATATTGTATTCGACTATGGATTGATTTACGGAAAATTAGGCATGCCTAATTTAGGGTTCAATGGAGCTGCATATGCTTCCATTATTGCTGAAGGAGCTGGACTATTGGCTGTTTTTTTAGTCATTCGTTTTAATGGGATGAGTCAAAAAATCAACCTTTTTAAAAAAGTGGCTTATCAATTCTCCTACATAAAACTCATTTTAAATCAGTCTTATCCGCTCATATTGCAACATGTTATTAGCATCATGAGCTGGGAATATTTTTATATATTGATTGAACACCATGGAGCCCGAGACCTTGCTGTATCCAATACCATGCGAAATCTTTTTGGATTCTTTGGTTGTTTTACTTGGGCATTTGCGGCCACCACCAATACCATGGTCAGCAATGTAATTGGCCAAGGTAGAAAAGAAGAAGTACTACCACTCATTTATAGAATACTTAAATGGAGCATGGGTTTTGCTGGTATTGTTTTTATATTCTTAAACGTATTTCCAAGGGCATTCCTTGGCATTTATGGACAAGGTGAAGACTTTATACAAGCGGGTATTCCAGTGCTCAGAGTGGTATCTATTGCAATGATCATGATGTCTGCCGCAACGGTTTGGGTAAATGCGGTAACTGGAACAGGAAATTCTAAAATGAATTTATTTACCGAGGTCGCAACCATTATTTTTTACTTGGTATACGTATACATTGTTTTAGAAAAACTAAACATGCCCATCACATGGGGATGGGCAAGCGAATGGTTGTATTGGTCCATTATGTTTATTCCTTCGTTTTGGTATATCACCAGCAATCGTTGGAAAAAAATTAATCTCTAGCCTTTTAGTTGTTTAACTAAATCAATATACTGCTGCATGGCATCATCTTTGGTAATGCCTTGTAATTTAGCCCATGCTTCGTGCTTAAACTTAGCTACAAAGTCGAACATATTTGAAGGACCTTCTTCCTTGTTATCGCCTTCTGTAGCTTGTTTATACAAAGCATACAGCTTCAATAAGGTATCGTTGTCTGGTTTTTCAGACAATGTTTTACTGTTGGTAACTGCTTCTAAAAATAATTCTTGTAAGCTCATATGGTGGTTTTATTGTAATGATGCTAATAATTTGGCTCCTTCTGCTTTTAAAGCAATATCATTAAAAGAGCGATTGGGCATTTTAACCAATCTTTCTAATACTTCTATAGCTTTTGAAGGCTGCCTATTCTCTTTATAGGCTTTTGCTAAATCTAATTGATTGGTAACAAAATAAGGTTCTAATGATTTAGATTTTTCCATGTATAAAATGGCTTTATCCAAATCTCCATTAGGTAAGCCCCCATAAAATAATTTTACCGCAGCTTTTTTAATTCCAGACAGCGTAACCATTTCATAATGCCATTTACCCAATGTATAATTGGCTCTTGCATGATTGGCATTAATGCTTAATGCCTTGTCGGCATATTCTTTCACGTCTTTAACAAAAGCCACTATCTTTTTATTCTCAATATCCAAGTCGGTCATTTTACCTGAAACAGTAGCCATTGCATAATTGGCATCCGCATTATTGGGATCAATTTTCAAAGCCCTTTGCGCATAAGCCATTGCAGATTCAAAAAATAAGCGCTTATTGTTTTCGTCTTTTTCTCTACCCCCTATTGCAATTTCCAATTCGGTTGCTTTAACCAAATATTTGATATTGTTGGGTTCTAATACTAAAATCTGTTTGTACTTAGCCAGTGCCTCTGGTTCTTTTAATTGGCGTTCTATATTCTCGGCCTCTTTAGCTAAAATGGCAATGTCTTGTGAAAAGGCAGTTCCAATCCAACTACAAAAAATCAACCCTATAAAAAGAAATTTAATTTTCATAATCTGCTCTATTGACTTTTAAAGAAACCCCTAGACTGCCCACAAACTGAGCAATAGGTGGCTTTAACTTATTGATTGAAATATGTACATAGTCAGATAGAGAAAACTGTGCCAAAATTTCATTGGCAATATCAGATGCAATGGTTTCTAATAAGGGGGTTGCAATTTGCATGCGCTTTTTTACCAGTTCATATACCAATGCATAATTAATGGTGTCTGCTATATGAACAATAGGAAATTCCGCAGGTGTAAAACCCACTTCAATATTTATGGCAAACTCATTACCCAGCACCTGCTCTTCCTTGTACAGTCCATGGTAAGCAAAAAAACGTAAATCAGATAAATGAATACTTGCTTTGTACATGGTTTAATGCCCAATAGAAGTTAAATAGCGCTCTGCATCTAAGGCAGCCATACAGCCACTTCCGGCAGCTGTAACTGCTTGACGATAGTTTTTATCTTGCACATCACCTGCAGCGAAAACCCCAGCTACATTGGTTTTGGTGGTACCAGGCACTGTTAGAATATACCCAGTTTCGTCCATTTCAACGTAGTCTTTAAAGATGGCACTATTGGGCTGATGACCAATAGCCACAAAGAATGCACTTACTGGAATTTCTTGAGTATCACCCGTTTTGTTATTCTTGATTCTAACTGCTTCTACTTTTTTGTCCCCTAAAATTTCATCCGTTTCTGAATTCCAATATACTTTAATATTGGGTGTATTTAAAACACGGTCTTGCATTACTTTACTCGCGCGCATTTGATCTCTACGTACAATCATATGCACTTGTGTACAAAGTTTACTCAAATAAATGGCTTCTTCTGCAGCCGTATCCCCTGCTCCAATAATTGCCACTTCTTTGCCTTTAAAGAAGAATCCATCACATACTGCACAAGCACTTACACCGTATCCATTCAAACGTTCTTCACTTGGAATACCCAACCATTTTGCAGAAGCACCTGTACTAATGATTACCGTATCTGCATGTATTTCTTTTTCTTCATCAATCCAAACCTTATGTGGGGTGCTGCTGAAATCTACTTTGGTAGCCAATCCATACCGAATATCGGCACCCATTCTGCTGGCTTGTTTTTCAAAATGCACCATCATTTCAGGTCCTTGAATGCCCTCTGGGTATCCAGGATAATTCTCTACTTCTGTAGTAATGGTGAGCTGACCACCTGGCTGAATACCTTGGTATAAAACCGGTTTCATATTGGCTCTTGCGGCATAAATTGCTGCTGTGTAACCTGCAGGCCCTGACCCTATAATCAAAACCGATACTTTCTCTATTGTTCCTTGTTCCATAATGTTGAATTAATCTTTACAAATGTAAGTTTTGTATTGAGAACCATATCCACAAAAAGCACCCAATGCACCATTACTGATATTGCCTTTTACCACCCCCGGTGAAGAGAATGGGTTACCAATAGATTGGAATGCAAATTCCCATGTTCTCCAAAATGTATAGGATGCTTTATCAATATTGGCCAGCTTAACAATGACGGTATCTCCCAATTTAAAAAACCCATAATTTTCTCTTTCAAAAGGTTGGTTTTTATCTACTCCTTTTTCTATATCAATATTATAAGTTTTACCATCAATAATGGCATCATCAAAAGCACTATTAAAGCCCGGAAAAAATGGTTGTCTATTCACTTTGGTAAAATAGCGGATATAATTACCCAATCCAGGTGGATCTATAATTCGTGCCATCAATACACGAAAACTATCAGTGGTAGGCCTATTGGCCACTCTTTTAGACCAAAGGCTGTCGATGGTTTTTGTAATAATAGGAATAGTGGTGTTCGATTGATATTGTTGTCCGTTGTGTTCAATGCTTAACTGGTATGTTTTACCCGTTTCACCCAACATAGGATCGTTGATTGGTGTTGTATAAAATACATATCTGCCACCTTGAGGAAATCGCAATTCGTTTACTTGCAGGGTAACTGTTTTAGTACCATTGTTGATTTGTACTTTTGCGTCCTTGATAAATGATGCAAATAATGTTGCAGTATCAATCGTAGAAAAATAATTGAGGGAAGTAGACAGCACTACAACTGGAGATTGTCCATTTTCAATTTCTGCATCCACCACTATTTTGGCTTGATTTTGTGCAGGCTCAATTTGAATATCCTTTTCACAGGCTATCAAAAACAAGATGCTTAATATAAAAGTTACTCTGCGCATTCAATTATAACAACGTTTAGGAAAAAAAGATTAAAAAAAACGCCCCGATTTTTCGGAGCGCTTTCAATAAAATGGCCTCTCGAATATCCCTATTCGGAGGCTGAAATATTAACCCAAATATGCTTTAAGTGCATTGCTGTAACGCGCTTTCTGTAAACGCTTTATGGCACGCTCTTTAATTTGTCTGATTCTTTCTTTGGTTAGGTCATACTTCATTCCTATTTGTTCAATAGTTACTCCATTCTCCCCGTCCAATCCAAAATAAGCATTCACGATTTCTGCTTCTCTTGGGCTTAATGATTTCAATACCCTGCGAATTTCTTCTCTTAATGAATCTTTCATTACATCTTCGTCGGTATCATCAGAACCTTCCAACAAATCGCCCATGGCTACATCTTCCGCTTCGTGCACTGGAGCATCCAATGAAGTATGTCTGGTATTACTTTGGAAAATATTGTTGATTTCTGTTTCACTCATTTCAAGAATTTCTGCCAACTCTTCCGTAGAAGGCTCGCGCTCATGTTCTTGTTCAAATGCCATGTACGCTTTGTTGGCCTTATTGTAAGTACCAATCTTGTTTTGTGGCAAACGAACCAAACGACCTTGTTCTGCTAAAGCTTGTAAGATAGATTGACGAATCCACCATACTGCGTATGAAATGAATTTGAAACCCTTGGTTTCATCAAAACGTTGAGCAGCTTTGATTAAGCCTAAGTTCCCTTCATTAATAAGGTCACTCAATGATAAACCTTGGTGTTGATATTGTTTTGCAACAGAAACAACGAAACGTAAATTGGCTTGCACCAATTTATCCAACGCCCTTTGATCACCCATTTTAATTTTCTGCGCCAAAGTAGTTTCCTCTTCGGGGTTGATCATTGGAATTTTGGAAATCTCTTGTAAATACTTCTCTACTGCTTGCGAATCTCTGTTGGTAATCTGGGTTGCGATCTTGAGTTGCCTCATGTTGTACTGTTGCTTTTTTAGATAACGAGAATTATAGCCAATTTGTTATAAAACCTAGTAAAAAGGTATAATTCTCCAAAACTTACGGAAACTACAAAGATACGATTTTACAATGAAATTCAGTCTTTTAAGTGTAAAAAACTTGGTAATTCAATGAAAATCAAGCTTATTTGTGCAAATTGCTGATTATGATAGATTTTAGATCGGACACCGTTACTAGACCTACTGCCCCCATGTTGGCAGCCATGCACGCAGCCCCAGTTGGAGATGATGTTTTTGGAGAAGACCCTACTATCAACGAGTTAGAGCAGTATAGTGCCGCCTTATTTGGAATGGAATCTGCCTTGTTTTGTCCAAGTGGAACCATGACCAATCAAATAGCCATTCGCTGTCATACCCAACCAGGAGACGAAGTTATTTGCGATGCCCTCTCCCATGTTTACTTGTACGAAGGAGGTGGAATTGCTTCTAATTCAGGCGCTTCGGTTCAATTATTACCAGGCAATTTTGGCAGGTTAACGGCCAGTCAGGTAGAAGCTGCCATCAATAATAAAGACGATGTTCATAGGCCGTTAAGCCGATTGGTTAGTTTAGAAAATACCGCCAATAGAGGGGGTGGTACTTGCTACGATTTCAATGATATTCAATCAATTAAAGCGGTTTGTTTAAATAATAATTTAAGCCTTCACTTAGACGGAGCTCGCTTATTTAATGCGATAGTTGCCAAAAAAGAAAGCCCAGAACAGTACGGCAAAACCTTTGATTCTATTTCGGTTTGCTTGAGCAAAGGTTTGGGAGCCCCTGTTGGAAGTGTGTTATTAGGAACAAAGGATTTCATTAAAAAAGCAAGAAGAACCAGAAAGGTTTTTGGGGGTGGAATGAGGCAGGCTGGTTATTTAGCAGCGGGTGCATTATATGCCCTCCGCCACCAAGTGACCCGATTGGAACAGGACCATGCACATGCCGCCCTGATAGTAGAAGCGTTAAAGAAGAAAGACTTTGTGGGTATGATCTCACCTGTGGAAACCAATATTATTTTATTTGAAGTAAAGGGCAGATTCACCGCCAAAGAATTGGTTGGAATATTAGCAAACAAAGGCATACTAACCATTGCCATGAGTCCTACTCAAGTTAGAATTGTTACACATTTAGACATTACCGAAGAAATGGTGAAGCAAACCATTAGGGAGATTGAATCCCTTTAGGTAACTTTAGAGCCCAAAAATTGAACTGCAGATATAACTATTTATGCTACCGAGAATTAATCCAACAACAACACAAGCCTGGTTTTTATTAAAGAAACACTATGAAGATGAAATGAGCAGAAGGCATATGAGAGACCTTTTTGCAGCAGACCCCGAAAGATTTCAAAAGTTCTCCCTTTGTTTAGATCAGTTGGTTTTTGATTATTCTAAAAATATCATCAATCCTAGAACCATGCAACTCTTGTTGCAATTGGCCGAAGAATGTAAATTGATGGACGCCATACACGATCAGTTTGCCGGTATAAAAATTAATGAAACAGAGAACCGCTCTGTATTACATACAGCATTACGTAATTTTTCGGACACCCCTATTTTGGTGGATGGAAAAGACATCATGCCGAAGATTAAAAAAGTGCAGGCCCAAATGGCCAAATTTTGCGCAACCATTCATAGTGGAGAATGGAAAGGCTACACGGGCAAACCCATTAAGTATATTGTCAATATTGGCATTGGAGGAAGTGATTTAGGACCAGTGATGGTAACAGAAGCACTAAAGCCTTATTGGGTTGAAGGCATTCAAACCTATTTCGTGAGCAATGTGGATGGTACACATATTGCAGAAACCTTAAAAAAGGTAAATGCGGAAGAAACTTTATTCTTAGTTGCATCTAAAACTTTTACCACACAAGAAACCATGACCAATGCACATTGTGCAAGAACTTGGTTTCTTGAATACGCTAAAGAGGAAGCCCATATTGCCAAGCATTTTGCTGCATTAAGTACCAATGAAAAAGCAGTCACTGCATTTGGCATAGACAAAGCCAATATGTTTGAGTTTTGGGATTGGGTAGGTGGAAGATACTCTTTGTGGAGCGCTATTGGTTTGTCTATTGCGTTAACCATTGGATACGAGAATTTTGAAAGCTTACTCAAAGGTGCTTATAAAGCAGATGAGCATTTTAGAACAGAAAAACACAATAAAAATATTCCAGTAATCATGGCTTTACTGGGGATTTGGTATACCAATTTTTTTGGTGCACAAAGCGAAGCCATTTTGCCCTATGACCAATACATGCACCGATTTGCAGCTTATTTTCAACAAGGAAATATGGAAAGTAATGGCAAGAGCATCGATAGAAACGGGAACCCGGTCAACTATGCAACCGGACCGGTTATTTGGGGAGAGCCAGGTACCAATGGTCAACATGCATTTTACCAATTGATTCATCAAGGTACGCCTTTGATCCCTTGTGATTTCATTGCTCCTGCCCTATCACAGAACCCCATTGGCGACCACCATGTAAAATTGATGTCGAACTTTTTTGCACAAACCGAAGCTTTAATGAATGGCAAGAGTGAGAATGAAGTGAAAGTAGAATTGATGAAAGCAGATAAAAAAGAAGATGAAATAAAAAAGCTCAGTCCTTTCAAAGTATTTGCTGGGAATAAACCAACCAATTCTATATTAGTAAAGCAAATTGATCCAGCTACGCTGGGATTATTAATTGCATTATACGAGCATAAAATATTTGTGCAAGGCGTACTTTGGAATATTTTTAGTTATGACCAATGGGGGGTAGAATTAGGAAAAGAATTGGCCAATAAAATTTTACC
>JAGOGG010000053.1 GCA_017996795.1 Sediminibacterium sp.
GGTTAATTGGTACCATCTATTGCCATCAATAGGAATTTTCTGTCTATTCTGCCCAAATGTTTCAGCAATTCCAACGGTAAAAAGTAAAACAGTAGCCAAAAGTTTTAATATCATTTTTGTGTTCCAATTACCAATGTGGTACATCATTAAGTATAAGTTATTGGGTTCTTGTGCAAATTAACCATGTTTACAGATAGAAGAGCCATTTTGTTGATGGGTTGTTGCATATTGGCAAGACCTTTTAAAATAAAAAAACCGGCCAATTAAAATTGACCGGTCTGGTGTTATTGATTGCAAATAAACTAAAACAAAAATTTGAAGCCAAAAGACAAAGGAGTAGTTAGGGTTGGATTACTACCGCCTAATGCGTTGTTATACACATTCTCTACATTGGCAACATGTGCTAATGAGAAGTCGGTAATAGTTGTTTTATTTCCAGTTTTAGGCGTTAAAGTGGTTACTGAGAAGTTGGCCAGATTATAAGAAAACTCAACACTAAAATGTTTGCCTAAAATCATGTCTAAACCACCAGAAGCAGCCAATCCAAACTGACTTACTTTTAATTCACTTTGTTTTTCTTTACCACTAATAATGGGAGCAGCTAATTGACCAAAAAAGTACATACTACCCGCTACATTCCAATATTTTCTAACCAAGGGTTGAAATACAAATAGACCTGTATTTGCTGTAGTGGTTGAGCCATTCTCCGATTTGATATTAACAGTTCCAATACCTGCTCCAATTGCAACCGAAGGTGACACAAAAGTTCCTATTATGGGTAATAAGGTGAAATTGGTACTCTTTGTTGTTCCCGTTTTAGTTTGGGTATATCCAAATTGAGACGTGGCAAATGTGGTGCCTTGTAATCCTTTTTTCTGTGCATTAGCTGAAAAACTCAATGCTGCAAACATGGTAACTGCAATAATCTTTTTCATATTTCTTTAAATTTTGGTCAAAGTTATTCCGACAGTTTTTGAACAAATATGAGTAGATATATTGCTTGGTATGATACTCATCATGTTTTTTTTGAATGGTAAAACCGACAACGCCAACTATAGCTATCTTCGTTAAAACGATAAATGCTTGAATATGCTAATTAATACTGCAATGCGTTCATTAATTGTTCTCTTTTTTCTTGGACTTATCAACTTTCAACCCGCTCATTTAAAAGCACAGAATCCAGAACTCAGTGGAAGTGCTGCTATTTTTCAACAATTGCAAAAATTGCAGGTATTAGGAAGTGTACTTTATATTGCTGCTCATCCGGATGATGAAAACAATAGTTTACTCCCTTATTTGGCTAAAGAAAAAAAATACAGAACAGCTTATTTGAGTTTAACAAGAGGAGATGGTGGTCAAAATTTAATTGGCCCTGAGCAAGGTGTTGAATTGGGGTTGATTAGAACACAAGAATTATTAGCTGCCCGACAAATTGATGGCGCTGAACAATATTTCACCAGTGCCTATGAATTTGGATTTAGTAAAACAGCCAATGAAACACTTCAATATTGGGATAGAAGAAAAGTATTAGCAGATATGGTTTGGGTTATTCGAAAATTTCAACCTGATATTATTGTAAATCGATTTCCACCTGATGCAAGAGCTGGTCATGGGCACCATGCTTCTTCAGCAGTTCTATCTATTGAAGCTTTTACTGCAGCTGCAGACCCCAACCAATTTCCTGAACAATTAAAACAAGGAGTGTTTGTTTGGCAAGCCAAAAGGTTAGTTTGGAATACGTTTAATTTCGGAGGTGCCAATACTACCAGCGAAAATCAACTGAAAATAGATGCGGGTGTTTACAACCCATTCCTAGGACAAAGTTACGGCGAAGTTGGAGGGGAAGCTAGAAGCATGCATAAAAGTCAAGGCGAAGGCAGACCAAGAAGAAAGGGGCCAGTGTTTGAATACTTCACTACAATTGCTGGCGATACTGCAAAAACAAGTTTAATGGATGGGATTACAACTGATTGGAGTCGTATTCCTTTTGCTGGTAAAGCCATTGAGCAATCAATCCAACAAATAATACATCAATATAATTTTATTCAACCTTCGCAATCAATTAATGATTTAATTAAGTTATACAAACAAATAAAAGCACTTTCTTATAGTGGAATTTGGAAAGAACAAAAACTGAAAGAAATAGAATCGCTTTTACTAGCCTGTGCTGGAATAGTAGTTGAAGCAACAACGGAAGCAGAATATGCTGTTCCAGGTGAAAAGTTGGGAATCCAATTTTTAGTAAACAAAAGAAGTGAAGCTCCTGTACAGTTGAACAAAATACAAGTGTACACAACCAATAGCGTTGGATATGACACCAGCATTAATAAGCTGTTGCAAAACAACATTAATTATACCATTAATTATGTTGGACAGGTTTCTTTAGATCAGCCTGTTTCTCAGCCATATTGGTTGACAGCTCCAATGAAGGATATGGGTACTTTTGATGTAACCAATTACCAATTCATTGGAGGAGCAAATTCACCGCCACCTTTTACTGCACAATTCACTTTTACTTTAAATGGAATGGAGTTAGTAGTAAATAAGCCCATACAATACAAATATATTGATTTAGTTCGGGGTGAAATTTTTCAACCATTGAATGTTATTCCTCGAGTGGTTGTAGCATTAGATAAAAATGTATTGTTGACAAATGTTCAAACTCCCAACAAAAAAAATCTTTCTTCAACTGGATTGTTATTACAGTTTAAAGCCAATTTTACTGCTACAGAACTTCCAGTTACTATTAGTTTGAAAGAAGCTGGAAAATATTTGTATTCAAAAGATACCATTTTGAATTTTGGCACAGGTAGTATTTACCCTTACATGATCCAATTAAAAGATGCTTTAGGAAGGCAAAAGCCTGCAACAATGCATGCCGAATTAAAGTTTCAACTTAATGGAAAAACATACGCTTTCGATCAACTACTTAAAACTATAAAATACGACCATATACCATCAATTAATTACTTGGATAAAGATCAAGCAAGGGTAATTGACGAGCCTATTTTGTCGATTCCTAAACGAGTAGGATATATTGTTGGTGCTGGAGATAAAGTGCCTGAGGCGCTATTACAATTAGGACATTCGGTTAATATTTTATCTGAGTCGGATATTGTGGAAGCTAAGTTGGCAACTTATGATGTGATTGTAGTTGGGATAAGGGCTTACAATATTCATGAATGGTTGACCAATAAAAATGAAATATTAAATCGATACATTCAAAATGGAGGGCATTTAATTGTGCAGTATTTGAAAAGTAACTTGGTGGGTAATAAAAGAGTGAAAGTAGGACCTTATGAATTTGCCATGTCTACTATTCGAGTGACCGAAGAAAAAGCACCCGTTAAAATGTTACAACCAAATCACTCTTTGTTAAGTTTTCCCAATAAAATTGAAGAAAAAGATTTTGATAATTGGGTACAAGAAAGGAGTACTTATCAAATGGAGCCGGTAAAAGCACCCTATGAAACTTTGTTACAAATGAATGATACCAGTGATAAACCTACAACTGGTAGTTTAATAACCACAAAATATGGTAAAGGGCATTTTACTTACGTTAGTTTAGTTTTATTCAGACAATTACCTGCGGGTGTTACAGGTAGCTACAAATTACTTGCAAATTTGGTATCATTGACTCCCAATAAGTAATTTATGCAACCAAGGAAAAAAATAAGTTTTTTTATGTTAGTGATCATTGGAGTGGTCATTGGCTTATTTTTAAAAAACGTTAAAGCAGGGTTGCTAATAGGGTTAGCGTTGGGGTTACTAGGAGGTGGATTACTTAGTTCTAAATCTAAAAGATGAAAGAGAAAATACCTTTATTTAAGTCGTGGAAAAGCTGGTACATTTTTGTACTACTGACTTTATTGGTTCAAATACTTTTTTTTGATTGGTTTACAAATCTTTTTAAATGAGAACAGCTGATTGGGTTATTTTGATTCTTACTCTTACAGGCATAATAGCCTATGGCGTATACAAAAGCCGAACCAGTAAAGATATGGAAGGGTATTTTTTGAGTAATCGAAATATGCCTTGGTATATTGTATTATTAAGTATAATGGGTACCCAGGCCAGTGCAATTACTTTTCTTTCTGCACCTGGTCAAGCATTTACAGATGGGATGCGATTTGTTCAATATTATTTTGGAATTCCCATAGCCATGGTGGTGTTATGCATCACTTTTGTTCCATTATTTAGTAAGTTAAAAGTGATTACTGCTTATGAGTTTTTAGAACAACGTTTCGATTTAAAAACCAGGGTGTTTACTTCATCGTTGTTTCTATTGTCTAGAGGCCTATCAACTGGGATCAGTATTTATGCTCCCTCTATTATTTTGTCTTCATTAATGGGGTGGGATATATTCTATACCAATATAGTGATGGGGGGTATGTTGATTGTTTACACCGTATCTGGAGGCGCCAAAGCAGTCGCTTATACCCAGCAGCTACAATTGATTATCATTTTTATAGGAATGTTTATTGCAGGCTATTTAATTGTTTCAAATTTGCCTGAGAATGTTGGATTTAGTGAAGCACTCGCAGTAAGTGGAGCTGCAGGAAAAATGAATGTAATTACAACGGGGTTTACTGAAAATGGGTTTGATTGGAAGGATCGTTACAATTTAATCAGCGGTATTATTGGTGGGTTCTTTTTAGCATTGTCTTATTTTGGAACAGACCAGTCTCAAGTTGGTAGGTATTTAACTGCTAAATCTGAACAAGAAAGTAAAATTGGCTTATTGATGAATGGATTGGTTAAAGTGCCTATGCAATTTTTCATTCTTTTATTAGGGGCATTGCTATTTACTTTTTATCAGTTTAATCCTTCTCCTGTATTCTTTAATAAAGCAGCTGAAGACAAAGCATTATTAACACCTTACAAAGATTCATTGCTGCAAATAAAGAATCAGTTTGATGAACAACAAGCTACACAACAAGCCCATAGTAAATTATTTGTTCTAAAACCTACAGACGCCATTAAAGACAGCGTTGCAAAAGGTGCTGCCAAATTAACGGTCATCAAGAATGAATATAAAGCTGTTATTAAAAAAGCAGTACCTGGTTCAGATACCAATGATACCAACTATATATTCTTACGTTTCGTAGTAGACTTTTTGCCTAGTGGTTTGGTGGGATTATTAATTGCGATTATTTTCTTAGCAGCATGGGGGTCAATTGCTGCTGCATTAAATTCATTGGCTTCTTGTACCATGGTAGATTTTCATCAACGGTTTACTAAAAAAGAGAAACTAGCCGATACAGTTGCACAAGACTTAAAAGAATATCGACTGTCTAAGTGGTACACTTTTTATTGGGGTGTGTTTTGTATTATCACTGCTCAGTTTGCAACTGGAATGGGAAGTTTAATTGAAGCAGTAAATGTATTAGGCTCTTTATTTTATGGAGTAATATTGGGAATATTTCTGGTTGCATTTTATATGAAGAAGATTGGGGGAACTGCGGTATTTAAGGCAGCAGTAATTGGAGAGTTATTGGTTATTTTATTATTCCTTTTAGATAAATACAATGTTATTGGACTCGGATTTTTATGGTTGAATGTTGCTGGTGCGTTGATTGTTGTATTGTTAAGCGCATGTTTTTCTTTTTTCAAAAGATAATCACTTATCTTCCTATTTAGATAATTAGAAAAATGAAGTCCTCTTTTCATGTAGTACCCTGGGCACACACTGCCACCATGTACGAAGTAAATATTCGTCAATATACGCCTGAAGGAACATTTAATGCATTTTCAGAACATTTGCCACGCTTAAAAGAGATGGGAGTAAACTTATTGTGGTTAATGCCCATTACGCCTATAAGTAAACTTAAGATGCAGGGAAGCTTAGGCAGTTATTATGCATGTAGTAGTTATACTGATATCAACCCTGAGTATGGAACAAAGGCAGATTTTAAACAACTGATTCAACGTGCACATGAATTGGGTTTTAAAGTTATCATTGATTGGGTGGCTAACCATACAGGCTGGGATCATCATTGGACCATTGATCATCCTGATTGGATGATGACAGATGCTGATGGAAAATTCACAGAAAAAAATGGTTGGCATGATGTGATTGATTTAAATTTTGAAGTGCCTGAAATGAGGCATGAATTAATTAAAGCCATGCGTTATTGGGTGAATGATTTTGATATTGATGGATTTAGGTGCGATATGGCACATTTGGTCCCGCTTGATTTTTGGCAACAAGCCAGATTAAGTTGTGAATTGACAAAGCCCTTATTCTGGTTGGCAGAATGTGAAGTGCAAGATTATCACCAAGTTTTTGATGCTACTTATTCTTGGTGGTGGATGCATGAAACAGATAGTTATGCCAAGGCCCTTACTACATTGCATGATGTAAGAAATGTTTTACATGCATACTCTCAATATCCTCGTGGAGCCATTAAATTATTTTTCACTGCAAATCATGATGAAAATAGTTGGAATGGAACGGAGTATGAAAAATATGGAATAGCTGCATTAGCTTGGGCGGTATTTGCATTTACTTGGCATGGTATGCCAATGGTGTATAGTGGTCAAGAAAGTCCTAGCAAAAAACGCTTGAAATTTTTTGACAAAGATTTGATTGACTGGAACAATCCCAGTCAACTACATGGTTTTTATCAAAAGCTTTCACTTTTGCGCGCTAATAATCCTGCTATTTTTAAAGGGGAATCTTTTATACTCCCTTCAGATAAAGACAATGAGTTAATGGCGTTTTTTAGAAGAAGTGGAAATCATATCGTATTGGTATTATTAAATGTTTCGGCTCATAGTAGACTAAAAATTCATGTAAACCACGATTGGCTGAAAGGTGAATTCAAGAATATATTTTCTGGATTATCTTTTCATTTTCATGAGAAAGAAGAATTTGAATTGCAAGCAGGGGAGTACTTGGTTTATGAGAAAATATAATAATGGCATTATAAAGATCAGCACAAAAAAACCTTGCAACATTTAGTTGCAAGGTTTTTAAATAAATATTCCTTCTTTAATATCAATCTTCTGTAACCTGAAGCGGATAAGTATATCTCCCTTCAAATCCTGGATAGAATCCATCTATTCGGATGGTGCCAGATTTAATATTGGCAAGTGCAATTTTTAGTTCATCCACATTGATGATTTCCTTACCGTTGATACCAGTAATTACAAATCCATCTTCCATTCTGCTCTTGCTCAATAATCCTGTTCCAACTTTTTTAACAACAACACCACCTGGTACATCATTTGCTGCTGCAATTTTTTTATCAAGGTTCACTAATTCACCTCCTAGCTTTTCAATGATACTGCTGTTTCTTACGATATCCGTGTTACCCGCTTTATTTTTTAGCGTGATCGTAACTGTATTTTCTTTTCCTGCACGCTTATATTGTACAGTTACTTTATCACCTGGTTTGTAACGAGCAACTTGCTCTTGTAATTCTGGTCCGGTAGCAATAGCTACTCCTTGAATTTTGGTGATAATATCTCCCTTCTTTAATCCTGCACTTGCAGCTGCGCCGCCTTCAGGTGTATCGGTAATTAATACGCCTTCTCCTTCTTTATAAGCAGTACCTAATTCTTTTTCTAACTCACGTTTAGCTTCGTCCGTTAAATTTTCTTTTGGATAACTGATGCCAATAAATGCACGTTGTACTGTGCCAAATTTTACGATATCGGTTACAATTTTCTTGACCATGTTCACTGGTATAGCATAGGAGTAACCTACATATGCACCAGTTGGAGAAGCAATCGCAGAATTAATGCCCACCAATTCTCCATTGGTATTAATTAAAGCTCCACCACTATTCCCTGGGTTTACGGCAGCATCGGTTTGTATAAAAGATTCCACTGGATTAGCACCCTGTCTGCCATTGATATCAATCGATCTTGCTTTGGCGCTGATGATACCTGCAGTTACTGTTACATCATAACCAAAAGGATATCCAATAGCCAATACCCATTGGCCTAATTTGGCTTCATCGCTGTTACCGTAAACAATATAAGGGAATGCTTTTCCTTCAATTTTAATGACAGCCAAATCACTGTTGGGATCTTGGCCTACTAAAGTTGCTTTGTATGATTTTTTATTGGCAAGGGTTACATTAATTTCGTCTGCTCCATCTATTACGTGGTTGTTGGTTACGATATAACCATCTTCGGTAATAATTACTCCACTGCCACTGGCACGTTGTTCTGGTTGTACCCTTGGGCCACCACCAAAGAAATCACCAAAATCGTCTCCAAACATATCCGAAAAGGGATTTCTTTGTTGACGTTGATTGCTGCTAATTTGTTTCGCTTTTGTTCTTGTTTTAATATGCACAACAGCCGGTGTGCCTGTTGTTGCTGCAGCAGTAAAATCAATTGAACCAACCGCGGCATTATTAGGACTTCCAAAAAATCCTGCATAATTAACAGGAAGTTTTCCCTGTTCTTGCATGCCTTCTTGCTGGTTCTCTACGAATTTACCGTAGCCCCACACACTGGCGAGGGCGGTAGTGGCGCTGATGCCCACAATCACTAAACCATTTTTCCAATTCATATGCTCAATTGTTTTTTAAAGATGACTCAATTTACATGCCTTTCTTTAGCAAATAAACAAAGCTGTTTAATTGACAGTTCTCCAACGATACCATTTAACAAATGTTTTGGTAAAAATGTCATTTTGTAAGCCCTTTTAAGAAAGCCATGGTGTCCACTCCGTCTGCATAGTCGGTTAGCTGCGGTTGTTGAGCTGCTCCAAAAGGCAACAGTCCTGATCCCACCAAACATTGAATAGACTCATCCTTTTTTAATTGGTTAATGATTGCCGACCGATCCGTATAATAAGAATAATGTAATTGACTAACCGGAGAAAAAGGAGAAGGATTTTCGGTTAAAATGACGGTATCGTTGTTCATGTAGTATTTTCCACCCATGATTAATAAAGCCAAATGGTAATCAAAATTGTGCTTGTATTTGTGGTAATCGATGAAGTCGGGATATTTTTTTAAAGCATCCAAAAGGGGGATGAAGTCATAGTCTTTTGGAACATACACTTGGGTAACATTTCTGCAACCTAAACCAAAATATTGCAATACATCATCGGCCAATAAACTCAATGATGCTGGGCTTTCTGTGCCATCCAAAATGGCTACTGATGTTCTATTTCTACGAATGATATGTGGATATTTGCCAAAATAATAATCGAAATACCTGCTAGAATTATTGCTCCCAGTTGCTATATATGCGTCTAATCCGTTTAACCGGTCAGCAAAGGAAATCCAGTTTTGAACCCTTACATCCCATTCGTACATTTTTTTGACCAAGTGCTTTATCAAGACTTCGTCTTTAGAAGAAACTTTTACTACAGCATAATGTCCGGAAACAAGCACACAGAGCAAATCGTGAAAGCCTACTAACGGTATATTTCCTGCCATTACTATGCCTATTTGTAGTGGGTGGATCAGGGCCTCCGACACTTTGTATTTTGCCGCCCAGTCTTTTAAAAGCTGTTCTTGCAGAAAATGTTGGGCAATATTCTGGGTGGCTGACTCAATAAACTCAGGCACAAACCACTGATTTTGGTTAAAAGCCCGTTCTTTAGTGTCTAACCATTCTTGGTTATTACTGTTGATATATTGGCCTAAACGGCATAATAATTCAATTCGTTCTTGTAAAATCATTTGTCAACCGTATTTTTGGTACTGCAAATGTAATTTCACTAACTCAACAAACCCATTTTGTATGGCAATCAAAATAACAGAAGAATGTATTAATTGTGGCGCATGTGAGCCAGAATGTCCTAATAACGCTATTTATGAAGGTGGAGTAGAATGGTCAATTGCCGACGGAACCACCATCAAAGGCAGTTTTCAGTTAATGGATGGCAGCACTGTAGACGCAGACAAGCGTTTTGCGCCCATCAGTTTAGATACATACTATATTACTCCAAATAAATGTACTGAGTGCCAAGGCTTTCATGAAGAACCACAATGTGCTGCGGTTTGTCCTGTAGATTGTTGTGTTCCAGATGAATTATACCAAGAAACAGTAGATGAACTCATGGCTAAGAAAGCAAAAATGCATATTTAACTAGCTCAACTATATATATGAAGCGCAAAGTAGCATTGGTTACCGGCGGACTAAGTGGGGAGGCCCAAATTAGTTATAAGAGTGCCATTACGGTTGGGAATAATGTGGATCGTACTAAATATGATTTGTATAAAATTGACATTAATGCAACAGGATGGTGGTATGAAAATGCAGTCGGGGAAAAATCCTTGGTAAATAGAGACGACTTTTCAATAGTAGACAATGGCAACACCATTCATTTTGATGTAGCATTAATGTGTATTCATGGAACTCCTGGAGAAGATGGAAAATTGCAAGGTTATTTTGATATGTTGGGCATTCCTTATACCAGCTGTGATGCGGCAACATCTGCCTTAACCATGAATAAGCGATACACAGTTGCTGTTGCAGCATTTGGAGGAATTAATGTTGCTAAGTCAATGCACTTATTCAGTCATACACCAGTGGGTGTTGATATGATTTTAGCGCAGCTTCAATTGCCTCTATTTGTTAAGCCAAATAACGGTGGTAGCAGTATAGGGATGAGTAAAGTAAATACTGCTGAAGAATTAGCCCCAGCTTTGTCTAAAGCCTTTAAAGAAGATCATCAAATTTTAGTGGAAGAATTCATCAGTGGAAGAGAGTTTACCATTGGCGTTTTTAAGCAGGGGGATATCATTGCTGTATTGCCGATTACTGAAATAAGTACACAAAATGAATTCTTTGATTTCGAAGCAAAGTATCAGGGTAAGAGTATAGAAACAACTCCTGCACAAATTGACGATACCATGAAACAACATCTATCTGATGCTGCTAAAAGGGTATATGAGATATTTAATTGCAGAGGGGTGGTGAGAATTGATTTCATATATGATACGCATCAACAAAAACCTTTTATGTTAGAAGTAAATACAGTGCCCGGACAAAGCGAAGCATCTGTTATACCTCAGCAGGTAAGAGCTATGGGGATGCCTTTGACTGATTTTTATTCAGCTGTAATTGAACAAGCATTTCATTAATTTTAATATCCAATCAAGGTTCTTCATTCTTATTAAATCATTATCGTGTTTAAATTCATAACAGAAAAGCCTCTTTGGGTAAATATATTAACTGGCATAGGATTGATTCTTATGCTCATTTTGTTATTCTTTGGCTCACTTGATTGGATTACTGGATACGGTAAATTTGAAAAAGTGCCCAATGTAGCTGGTCAGCATATTTTAGCAGCTCAAAAAATATTGGAAGACAAAGGATTTGAAGTAGTTATTATAGATTCAGTCTATATAGACACCATCGCTAAACAAGCAGTTATCAAACAAGCACCTGAAGCAGATGCGGTAGTAAAAACTGGAAGAACAGTTTATCTTACTTTAAATAGAACCATTCCTCCTCAAGTTGAAATGCCCAATTTAACTGGGTTCTCCATCAGAAGTGCTGAAATGTATTTACAGAGTTTGGGGCTGAAATTGGGATTTGTTACCTACAAACCTGATATCGCCCGCAATGCTGTATTGGAGCAATTATTGAACGGCACACCAATAAAACCAGGTGAAAAAATTGCGATTGGTAGTGTTATTAATTTGGTACTAGGAAGTGGTGTTGGAGGGGATGAAACAGACGTGCCTGATTTGGTTGGGTTAACCCTAGATCAAGCTAGGTCTACGTTATCATCTTTAAATATTAATATAGGTTCAATTGTGGCTTCTGGAATGATTAAAGATTCTGCGGCTGCATTTGTTATCAAACAAAATCCTCCTTTATTAAGTGATGTACC
>JAGOGG010000054.1 GCA_017996795.1 Sediminibacterium sp.
GTTAAATAGTGATCCATTTAATGGAATAAGGAAAGCGTTTAATAATCCACCGAAAACAAATATTTCTGCTGCACAGCCTGTTTGAGTATCGGTTAAATGAACAACTGGATGGTCCTGCTCTTGGTTTACCACTACTTTAAATCGCATAAAAATCCTTTAAATGTCAAGATAATGCAAAAGCCCCTTTTTTTGACCAAATAAAAAACTAACGGTTGTTCACCCCTTGCATTTATACAGTATTTTTGCCCGAGTTTAAAAAATAGGATATGGCGTTTTCATTAAAGAATAAAGTTAGAATCGTAACGGCTGCGAGTTTGTTTGATGGGCACGATGCTGCAATCAATATTATGCGTAGAATCTTACAGTCTAAAGGGGCAGAAATTATTCACTTAGGACACAATAGAAGTGTTGCTGAAATTGTGGAATGTGCTATTGAAGAAGATGTGCAAGGTATTGCCATTACCAGTTATCAAGGAGGTCATGTAGAATTTTTTAAATACATGAAAGATTTGCTTGATCAAAATGGTTGTGGACATATTAAAATTTTTGGAGGAGGGGGTGGAACCATCTTGCCCGAAGAAATTAGGGAATTACATCAGCATGGTATCACTCGAATTTATAGTCCAGATGATGGACGTACCATGGGATTAGAAGGCATGATTGAAGATGTGTTAATGCAATGCGACTTTGAATTGAACGGGAACGCAAATACCGATCAGCCATTGAATTTAGGGGAAGTAAAAGAAATTAGAGCGGTTGCTAGAAAAATAACTTTGGTGGAGAATGGAATTTCAGATGGAGCTTCGGAAATAGCTGTTTTAGATTCAGTATCAATACCTGTTTTAGGAATTACTGGAACGGGTGGTGCAGGTAAGAGTTCGGTTACCGATGAAATCGTTAGAAGATATTTGAACAACTACACCGATAAAACGATTGCTGTTATTTCGGTAGATCCTTCTAAGAAAAAAACAGGTGGGGCTTTATTGGGCGATCGAATCAGAATGAATGCGATTTCCCATAATCGTGCATATATGCGCAGTTTAGCCACTAGGGATGACAATACAGCATTGAGTGCGCATGTACAAGAAGCCATTAATATTTGTAAACTGGCTGGCTTTGATATGGTCATATTAGAGTCTGCAGGAGTAGGACAAAGTGATGCATCCATTTTAGATTTTTGTGATGTTAGCTTATATATCATGACACCCGAATACGGTGCTGCGTCTCAGTTAGAGAAAATCAATATGCTTGATTTTGCAGATATTATTTGTATTAACAAGTTTGATAAAGCTGGAGCGCTTGATGCGTTACATGATGTTCGCAAACAATATAAACGAAACCATGAGTTGTGGAATGAAGCAGATGAAAATCTTCCAGTAGTAGGAACCATAGCTGCACAGTTTAATGATGCCGGAATCAACCAGTTGTTTGATAAAATCATGTTTACCATTCAAGAAAAAATGGGTATTCATTTTTCATCAGTCAATGCTATTCAAGCTGGTTTAATTGAAACAACAACCAGAGCTCAAATTATCCCGCCAAAGAGAGTTCGTTATTTGGCCGAAATTGCCGATGCCAACAGAAGCTATAATGAATGGACCAATGAGCAGTGTATACTTGCTTCAAAATGGTACCAATTGAATGGAGCCATCCAAACATTGCCGGCCAATAGTGTTGCAAAACAAGAGTTAGAAAATATTGCTGCTTCATTGGAGTCTTCGCTTCATCAAGACTGCAAAAAAATGATTCAACAGTGGCCTGAATTAGTAAAAAAATACCAGGCAGACTTTTTTGAATACACAGTAAGAAACAAAACGATTAGACAGCCACTTACTACTCAATCTTTGAGTGGGACCAGAATTTCTAAAGTCATTTTACCACGTTATAAAGATTGGGGAGATATTCTCAGATGGCAATTACAAGAAAATATTCCAGGTGAGTTTCCATATACAGCCGGAGTATTTGAATTAAAAAGACAGGGAGAAGATCCTACCAGAATGTTTGCAGGTGAAGGTGGTCCAGAAAGAACCAATAAACGTTTCCATTATGTTTCTTTGGGTCAACCAGCCATCCGATTATCTACTGCATTTGATAGCGTAACACTATATGGCGAAGACCCCGATCCACGTCCTGATATTTATGGGAAAGTGGGTAATAGCGGGGTAAGTATTGCTACTGTTGATGACGCCAAGAAATTGTACAGTGGATTCGATTTATGTGATCCTAAAACATCGGTGAGTATGACCATTAATGGTCCAGCACCTATGATACTTGCATTCTTTATGAATGCTGCCATAGATCAATTATGTGAGAAATGGATTACTGCCAATGATAAATGGGAAGAAGTAAATGCCATCATAGAGAAAAAGTTTAGTAAAACACCTAGGCCAGTTTATTATAATCCATCTTCACCTGAAAGATTACCTGAAGGAAACAATGGATTGGGAATTGGTTTGTTGGGAGTAAGTGGCGATGAAGTATTACCTGCAGATATATATGCTCAATTAAAAGCCGAAGCGCTTTCTCAAGTGAGAGGAACTGTTCAAGCAGATATTTTAAAAGAAGACCAGGCTCAAAATACTTGTATATTCTCTACAGAATTTGCACTTAAATTGATGGGTGATGTACAGTCATACTTTATTGATCAAAAAGTGCGCAATTTTTATAGCGTTAGTATCAGTGGATACCATATTGCAGAAGCAGGAGCAAACCCTATTACACAGTTAGCATTTACGTTAGCAAACGGATTCACTTTTGTTGAATATTATTTGAGTAGAGGAATGCATATTGATGATTTTGCACCAAACTTATCTTTCTTCTTTAGCAATGGGATGGATCCAGAATACAGTGTGATTGGAAGAGTGGCTAGAAAAATCTGGGCCAAAGCAATGAAGCAAAAATACAAAGGAAATGATCGCTCTCAAAAATTGAAGTACCATATACAAACCAGTGGAAGAAGCTTACATGCCCAAGAAATTGACTTCAATGATATTAGAACCACATTGCAAGCGCTCTATGCGATTTATGATAATTGTAATAGCCTTCATACCAATGCATATGACGAAGCCATTACAACTCCAACGGAAGAAAGTGTTAGAAGGGCAATGGCTATTCAATTGATCATCAATAGAGAATTGGGTACCGCTAATACAGAAAACTTTATTCAAGGAAGTTTTGCAATTGAAGAGCTAACTGATTTAGTAGAAGAAGCAGTGTTAACAGAGTTTGAACGTATTTCTGAACGCGGTGGAGTTTTAGGGGCAATGGAAAGAATGTACCAGCGTAATAAAATTCAAGAAGAGAGCCTGTATTACGAAACAAAAAAGCATACCGGCGAATTGCCTTTAATGGGGGTGAATACTTTCTTGAATAAGAAAGGTAGTCCTACTATTTTACCTGGTGAAGTAATTAGAAGTACTACAGAAGAAAAAGAGCAACAGATTCAAAATCTACAGGCTTTTAAATTGAGAAATCAAGCTAAGAGTGCGCAGGCTTTACAACAATTACAAAAAGCTGCAATAAACAATGAAAATTTATTCGCAGAATTAATGGAAACGGTAAAATATTGTTCTTTAGGACAAATTACCAACGCACTTTATGCAGTGGGTGGTCAATATAGAAGAAATATGTAAATTGAATTATGAAAAAATCTTTTTTGCTTTTTATTTGCTTGTGGATGGCTTTCGGCACCAGTATATATGGCCAAGTAAAAAAAATAGATACTACCATGAAATTGGGCAATATTGGTTTCAAGTTGGTATGCAGCAATAAAAATGAAGACAAGAATTTTGTTACAGTAAGTCCTATCGGATTTGGTAGTGGGGCAAGAGATGTAAGCTTTGAGGTAAAGGGTAGAATTAGAAAGGCTGAGGTAGACGACTTGAATAATGACTTTTATCCTGATATGGTTATGTATGTTTATACAAATGACCCGAACGACAAAGGAACGGTGGTTGGAATTTCCTCTATCAAAAATGAAACACTTGCTGGTATTGGTTTTCCAGACATAGTGGATGACCCCAAATTAAGAACAGGATATAAAGGGTTTGATACATTTATGTTAATGGAAGGTACATTAATGAGAAGATTTCCTGTGTATACTGCCGACTCTATTGGTGCACAAAAAACAGGAATGTATCGGCAGATTCAATATAAAGTTGCCCTAGGCGATAGGGGCATGTTGACTTTTAAGCCCATTAGGAGTTATGAGTTTGCCAAGCAATAATTCAGTTTGTTAGATTAATTTAACGTAAACTGCTATTTGCTGTTTAACAGAATGCTACCTTTAGTTTCCTTAATTGTATTTTATGTATAGGAAATTACTTGTTGCTGCATTATTATTTGTTTCAGCAATTGCTAATGCACAAACCGTTCAACAATTACTTGCTAAAAAAGTAAGCTTACCCAATGGATGGGCTTTAACGCCAGTTGGAAAAAGTTTTCCTTTAGGAGATTTTCCTCTTAATATGGTATTAAGCAAGTCTAAAAATTTAATGGCTGTTACCAATAATGGCCAAGGAACGCAAAGCATTCAATTAATTAATCCTATTACTGAAAAAATTCTGGACACTAAAGTTGTTGAAAGAAGTTGGTATGGACTTGTATTTAGTGCCGACGAAAAAAAATTGTATGCATCTGGTGGCCATAATAATCGAATAGAAATATTCACCATCAACAACAATAAACTTGAACTAACTGATTCTATTGTTTTAGGAAAAAAGTGGCCAAATAAAATAAGCCCTGCCGGAATTGCTATTGATGACGAGTTGCAGTTGCTATATGTGGTTACTAGGGAAGACAATCAGTTGTATATTATTGATATCAAAACAAAGAAAACAGTTTTTAAACAGGCATTAGGTGGAGAGGCTTACACTTGTGTATTATCACCAAATAAAAAACAGTTGTATATCAGTTGTTGGGGTTGCGATAAAGTTTATTTATTTAATACAGTTGAAAGGAAAATAACTGCTGAAATACCAGTGGGTGATAATCCGAACGAGTTGTTATTAAATAATAAAGGAACGGTTTTATATGTAGCTAATGCCAATGACAATTCAGTTTCAGTAATTAACACCAAAGAAGAAAAAGTAGTTGAAATATTAAATGTAGCATTGTATCCTGATGCGCCTAATGGTTCAACTACCAATGGGTTGGCTTTATCTGCTGATGAAAAAATGCTGTTCGTTGCTAATGCAGATAATAACTGCTTGGCAGTGTATGATGTGAGTAAACCCATTCAAAGTAAAAGCAAAGGATTTATTCCAGTTGGATGGTATCCTACCAATGTGAAAGTGGTTGGCAATAAAATATTTGTTACGAATGGGAAGGGATTTTCTTCTAAGGCCAACGTGTATGGTCCTAATCCTTTTGCAAATAAGCAAATTGTTTTACACCATGAAGGTGATCCTAATAAGCCTACTGGGGTTGAATATATTGGTGGATTATTTATGGGAACAATGAGCATAATCAATATGCCTAGCCCCAAACAACTGGGGGTGTATTCTCAAGTAGTATATCAAAATACCCCTTATAATAAAGTAAAAGAAAAAGTGGTTCAAGGGGAACTGGGTAATCCAATACCTAGAAGAGTTGGCGATAAGAGCCCTATTAAATATGTGTTCTATGTGATTAAAGAAAATAGAACCTATGATCAAGTGTTGGGTGATATGAAAGAGGGGAATGGTGATCCCCGCCTTACCTTATTTGGTGAAAACATCACTCCCAATCAGCATGCGTTAGCTAAAAACTTTGTGTTGTTGGATAATTTTTATGTAGACGGAGAAGTGAGTATGGATGGGCATAACTGGACCATGGGCGCTTATGCAACGGATTTTTTAGAAAAGAGTTGGGTAAGCAGTTATGGAGGTAAAGGTGGTAGTTACGACGGGGAAGGCAATCGAAAAGTAGCCAATAATAAAGGTGGCTTTTTCTGGGACCATGCAAAAAAAGCAGGAGTGAGTTTTAGAAGTTATGGTGAATTTGTAGACAATTACAAAGCCAATATTCCTGTATTAGAAGGGAATTTCTGCAAATATTTTACAGGGTACAATAATAGTGTAATGGATACTACCCGGTTTTATCAGTGGAAAAAAGATTTTGATTCTTTGCTTGCAATTAATAAAGTGCCTCAGTTTAATTCTGTTCGCTTTTCGAACGATCATACAGAAGGGTTGAGATTAGGTAGACCCACACCATATGCGCATGTGGCCGATAATGATTATGCAGTAGGTATGTTTGTTGAGTACTTAAGCAAAAGCCCTATCTGGAAAGAGACGGCTATATTTATTGTTGAAGACGACGCGCAAAATGGGGCAGACCATGTTGATGCACATAGAAGCATAGCATTTGTTGCTGGAGGTTTTGTGAAAAGAGGGTATGTAGATCATACCATGTACTCCACCTCATCTGCACTTAGAACCATGGAATTAATTTTAGGGATTCCTCCAATGAGCCAATACGATGCTGCTGCTACACCCATGTGGCGTTGTTTTACTTCAACACCTAATATGGGGTCATTTACCGCATTGATGCCCAATATTAACTTAAAAGACAAAAATACTGCCATGAACGAATGGCAGCGTAGGTCTGAATTATTTAATTTGGCTAAAGAAGATGCTGTGCCAGACTTGGAGTTCAATAAAGTTTTATGGCATGGTTTAAAGGGCAATGATATTCCTTTTCCTGGGCCTAGACGAGCTGCTTTTTATAAGCCAATTGAAAAAGCAGATAAAGATTAGTCAACAATTTAAAGGTTGAGTCCTTATATATTTATGCGTCAGTTTTTGATTGAAGAAATAAAATCCTGGGAGAGATTTTACAGAGCCAATTTTATTAATTGCCTAACAGGATTTAAACCAGTTAGTTTAATTGGATCTATCAGTGGTTCAGGGGTGCCTAATTTGTCTGTGGTAAGTAGTATTGTACATTTAGGTGCAGACCCTGCATTAATTGGATATATTAATAGACCTGTGGCAGCAGCTCCAGATACCATTACCAATATTCAGCAGACAAAAAGTTATACCATTAATCATATTCAAGAGTCCTTTTTGCATCAAGCACATCAGTGCAGTGCCAAATATTTACCTGATGTAAATGAATTTGAAGCAACTAGCTTAACAGAATGGTATGAGGAGGGCATTGTTGCACCCTTTGTAAAAGAAGCAGCGGTTCGTTATGAAATGGAATTAGTTGAAATTGCCCCTATTCAATACAACAATACTTTCTTTGTAATTGGGCAATTAAAATCTGTTTTTTTGGATGAAGCAATTGTTGGTGCTGATGGGTTTTTAGACCTGTCTGAAGCGGGCTCAATTGTTTCAATTGGTCTTGATGGATATGCTAAAGCAGAAATGATTACTAGGCTTCCTTATGCAAAGCCATAGTATATAAAGAAAACATATTTGCATCTTGAGGCAACTGAATCTTTTCTTTAAATTCCATTCCAACTTTTTCTAATACACGAATAGAAGCAATATTGTCTGCTTTAGTAATACCAGCTAATTGAGATAGTTGTAATGTTTCTTTTGCATACTGCACCACCGCTTTACTGGCTTCAGTAGCAATACCTTTACCTTCATACTTTGGAAGCATAGCAAATCCTAAATCTGGAATAACTAATCCTTCTCTTTTTACAATACCACATATTCCAGCTGATTGATTGTCTTTTTTTACTGCTACCAAGAATAGTCCAAATCCGTTTATATGGTAACTGTTGATGATGTTGTTGGCTATATAATTACTTGCAGTAGTTGAGTCATTTACATTTCTGTTTCCAATATTTTTTATCCAAGTGGGTGTATTCATTAATTGCATCATAAACCCTGCATCTATAATGGTTAATGCCCTAATTCTAAGTCTATCAGTTTCTATATGTAGTTGCATTATCTACCGCTGGTTATTACAATTTTAGTAATAATATTTTCCATTCCTTTTCCATCTCTGGCTAGTACCAAATATACTCCAGATGCAATTTTATTTCCTACATAGTCTCTTCCATTCCAAACAGCCTGACCACCTAAACTTCTGGTTTGATAAACCAATCTGCCATTTAGTTCAGTAATTTTTATTAGGGTGTTTTCTGCTAACCCTCTTATTGCTATTTGACCATTATATTGAGGGGGAACTGGATTAGGAAAAACCAGTATGTTGCTTTTATCTTCGCTTGCTTCTGTTGCAGTGCTTCTATAACTGCAGAGTCCATTGAAAGTTGCAAAATACACTTCACCCGTTGTTGGATCTACCGCAATTTTTTTAATATCATTACTCAATAAAGGACTATTGTTAACTGTAAAATGATGAATGATTTGTTTTGCATCAGCACTTATTAACCAAACGCCATTTTGGGTGCCAATCCATTTTTGATTGGCACCATCAATTGCCATAGATTGAACCTGCTCACCTTTAAATAAAAATCCGGCAAATTGATCCTGCTGAATGATTGGAAGGGTGGCTTCACAATTACCCAACACATTGTCTGAACAATAAATGATACCAATTCCATCATCGGTACCTACCCAAATGCTATTGTCTTTGTCTCTTAAAATACTTAATACATTATTTGATGGTAGGTTGCCATTCCCAACCCCTTGTTTAAAAATTTTCCATTGATCATCACCCGTAGTTTCAATATTATTTCCATACTTGTAATAGATTAATCCATTCCCTTTCGGACTTTGAATCCAGAGTTGATTAAAATCGTCTGTTATAATTTGTGCAACGGCATTTTCCGTTAAACTAAATGGAATAGTAAAGCCGAACCATTTGTCATCAACTGTTTTTAGCTTGAGTGCTTGCGGGGCTCCATAATTACTGATCCATAAATTCCTTTTACTGTCTAAAGCTAATCCGCTAACTCTGTAACTGCCTGAATCTCCTATTGCAGCTTGCATTAAGCTATTTTGTTGTTTAAAAATTTGAAACTGGTTATTGCTTTGTTTTAATAATCCTCCACCATAACTACCAGCCCATTGGGTCCCATTTAAAGGGTCAACAGTTAGTGCAATTATATCTAGTACGGTATCTAGCAGGGGAGTGTTCAATGCTCCTATATTGCTCCAAATTCCGTCTTTAAATTGAACAATACCTTCTCTATTAAATTGGTAATTCCAAGCAGTATTTACAGAGCCTACCGCCTGCATTAAGCTTTGATTGTAAAAAGCAAATTCTCCATTTGTAACGCCCATTGGGCCATTCGGTATATACCTTTCTGTAGTGTTGCCAAAAGAAGATAACCCACCAAACTGATCTGCAACCCAAAGTAAGGAGTTATTGATCAACGCGGATGAAGGGAAAGAAATAATACCAGGGGCTGAAATACTTTTTTCTATGTTCCCATTGGGATTGAGCACTATAACTTTAGAATTACCTGTTGCTGCTCTCAGGCAAATAGTTATTCTGCTTTCGCTAATTCCAGTATGAATGATTTTCCAGCCAGGTTCTTGAAAAAGCAATTTCCATTGGTTGTTTTCTTGTATATAAATACTATCGTTTTTGGTTATAAGTAACTGGTTATTGATGAAGTCAATAAATGATACAGCACCGTTGGTTGGACCAGTAATATTTTCCCAGTTTTGGTAATTAGCAGGATCTAAGCCAGATTTTGCAATTCTTTTAATTCCTTCATCAGAAGCTGCAAAGTAATATTGGTTGTTTTCGGTAAATGCATTGATGCCAATCTGTCGTCCTGCATTACCAATAATCCAAGTATCTCTTATTTCATTTTTATTTAAGTTTACTAGTACAAGGCCTAGACCGGTAGATAAGTAAGCGGTTCCATTTGAAGCATAAATACCATTAATGGTTTTATTTCCACTAATGGTGCTTCTTTGTATATCACTTATGTTTTTGGTGATGCTTCCTTTTAGCAAATCAATATTGCTGTTTTTGTATGCAATTATTAACTGACTGTTTTGTGCATCCCAACCTATTTGTTGAATGCCAACATCACTCAGGCCATTTACTTTATGGTATCTGTTTATTTCTTGATTCGCATCAATTGAAAAGACTGCATCATTGGTAGCTGCATAAATTAAGTCACCCTTTATTACTTGAATGGCTTTTTGATAATTGAGGTGTTCTCTCCATTGTCCAATTGGAACGGGTTGTTTTTGCGCAAACAGCTTACCATTTGCTAGCAAATTAAACAATAGGATAAGAAAATAATACAGCCAATTCATTCATAAATATAACCAAGTATTTATTCATAAATATTAGCAATTCCCTGTCTTATTGCAAAGAGTACAAGACCAACTCTTGATTTTGTTTCTAATTTTTTAAATAAGTTATCTCTATAATTATCAATTGTCCTAACGCTAACAAACATTTCGTCGGCAATTTCCTTATAGGATTTATCTGCACAAACTAATTGAAGAAAATGTGCTTCCTGTTCTGATATGCTTAATAATAAAGCAGTTTGTTTGCCATCATCCTCTTCATTTGATACATAGTTAATTAACTTGTCTCTTACCAGTTCATTTACAAAAAACTCGTTTTTTTGAATTGATTCCATAGCTTCTTTAAAAACATGTGGCTTGCTGTCTTTAATAATATACCCCTTTACTCCATTTCTCAGCATTCTAATAATAGCTAAATCGTTAGAAAGCATGCTTAAGACCAATACTTTTACTGTGGGTAAATGTTTTCTAATCCATGCCGCTGTTTCATAGCCATCCATTTCTGGCATTGTAATGTCTAATAAAACAATATCTGGCGGTGTAATTGCTTTTACTTTTTTGATGAATTCTAGACCATTTCCTGCTTCTAACACTACTTCAAATTCCCCGAAAGAATTGATTATCGCAGCTAATCCAGATCTAAGTAATTCATGGTCATCAACTAAAGCTACGGTTGTCTTCATTGTTATTTTGATTTTAATAATATGGTAATGGTAGTTCCTTGATTTATGATACTGTCAATATGTACAGTAGCATTAATGAGCTTTGCTCTTGAGAAAATATTGTTTAATCCAACACCTGTGTTTTCCTGTTTAATAACTGCTGTATTAAATCCAATTCCGTTGTCTTTAATTTCCACTTTCAGTTGTTGGCCTAGTTTGGTTATATGAACATTAATTTTATCACAAGCTGCATGTTTCAATATATTATTGATTACTTCTTGAATCATTCTATATAAAATGACGTCTACACTTTTATCTAAAATATCTAAGTCTACGTCTTCATCAATTAATAAATGGCTTTGGTACTTGCCTGTCTTATTGATATTATGTAAAAGTTGTTCTAAAGACTCCACAAATCCAATCTGGTGAAAGCTATTATTAATCAAGCTATGACTAATATTTCTTAAATCGTTCCAAACTTTCTTTAAGAAATTGTAAATTTCTTCTTTCTCTTTTTCTTCTATTTTCTCTTTTAAATGGGCAATCCTCAGCATTGATAAATACACTACTTGAGCAGTATCATCATGTATTTCTGATCCTATATAATTTAATGTTTGATTTTGAATTTCTAATTGAGATTTGATAATGGTTTGTTCAAACCTACTTTTCATCTCTTCTTTTTCTTTTTGATTTTGCCGTTGTTTGCGCAAAAAAAGATAGAGCATGACCAATAAAAACACCGCTAGTAATACAAAGAATACAGAGGAGATAATTATTGTGACGAGTATGTCTTCCTGTTTTTCCGGCATAATATGAATGCGTAAATAAATGCTGAATATAATAC
>JAGOGG010000055.1 GCA_017996795.1 Sediminibacterium sp.
TGTCAATGTAATACCGAAGAGAAGGAAGCACAACTTCGATATAACATTGGCCTTGCCATAGTTAACATTCATATGCGTATCGTTTTGGAGTTTTATAAAACTTCATAAATATATAATATGTGCGGGAATTTCTTGTTTTTGTTTATATAAACGGTGAATATTTGGGGAAAACTCTTTTAAAGGACGTTTAAATATGCATAAAACCGCAAATTGTTGCATTTATCTGGTTAGTCTCTTGCATTAATTAAGCGTAAATTCCTCTTGATGCCACTAAACTTGGTCCGCTTTAATGGACTTTCTTTAAAGATGGTTTTAAATGATTCTTCCGATAACTCTTCCCACTGGCTTGTGGTCAAATTTAAAATTGCAGGAATCGGTTCAAAAGAAGGTTCTTGATGAGGTGTGCTAAATCGATTCCAAGGGCAAATATCTTGGCAGATATCGCATCCAAACATCCAATTATTGAAACGGTCTTTTAACTCCGATGGTAGTAAAGCGTCTTTTAATTCGATGGTGTAATAACTGATGCATTTGCTGCCATTAATTTGTTTATCGGGTAAAATGGCTTCAGTTGGGCAAGCATCAATGCACTTGGTGCAAGTACCACAAAAATCTTTTGTGTACGGGTCATCTGTTTCTAATGCCAAGTCTACAATTAATGTGGCTATAAAAAAGAAAGAACCCGATTGCTTGTGAATTAAATTTCCATTTTTTCCTACCCAACCCAATCCGGATTGTACGGCCCATGATCGTTCTAACACAGGCGCAGAATCTACAAATCCTCTTCCGTTTATTTCTCCAACTTCTGCACGTAATTCGGATAAAAATATTTTAAGCTGTGCGCGAATGACTTCATGATAATCTTTGCCCCATGCATATTTAGCAATGAGTGGAGCTGCTTGTTCTTGTTTTTCTGAGGGATAATAATTCTTGAGTACCGTAATCACCGACTTTGCTCCAGGCACCAATTTGCTTGGATCTATCCGTAAATCAAAATGGTTTTCCATGTACTGCATTTTGCCCTGCATCCCTTGTTGCAACCATTTTTCTAACCTTCTTGCATCGTCGTCTAATTTTACCGCTTTGGCTATTCCGCAATAATCAAAGCCCAGCTTTTTGGCTAATGCTTTTACAAATTGTGTATGTTGTTGAGTAGGCAACATTAGTTACAGTTGGCTACAATTTGTTCATCAATAATTCCTTTCAACTTTAAATAAACTTCTTTCTTTTCTTCAGATAAGAATTGCTTGGTAAAAAAAATCACTGAATAATTTCTACACAAATCAATTACTGGCCATGTTCCAAATAAGCCCGGACAAGCAAGCACCGATGCCGCCCCGTTCTGGTTGGTTTGAAGAATCCATGATCCCAATGCATAGTTGTATCCCTCAGCAGATTTGGGTGCATACTTAATCATGGCCGAAGTGGTTTGTGCTTGCATCAATAATTGTACTGATGATTCTGATAAAATTCTCTTTCCGTTAAATAAGCCTTTGTTCAATAACATCGAACAAAAATTCATATAGTCGTTGGCAGTTGATTGTGCTCCGCCAGAAGGGTTAATGGCATTTAACGAAGAGAAATTGGTACTTCTCATTTGAAGTGGTCTCAGTATTTTTTCTTGTATCAGTTGCTCAAAACTTCTTTTGGTTGCCACTTCTATAAACCTACCTGCAATATTCATCCCTACATTACTGTACCTAAATTCTAAACCGGGGTTGGCTACAATTTCTTTTTTAGTTGCAAACTCTTCTATTTCTTCTTCTAAACTATTAAACCTTCCTCTTTTAATGATATTGGCTAATTTAATTGGTTCCGATTCAATTCCGGTTAAATGACTTAAACAATGTCTAATTGTGATGAATCCCTTACTGTACTTAGTAAAAACAGGCAAGTACTTACTAATTTTATCGTCTAATGAAATTTTGCCTTCATCCACCAATGCCATGATTAATGCGGCAGTTAACCATTTGCTGCTACTGGCAATAGGGGCTTGTGTTTTTGGTGTGAATTCTCCAGCAGATTTAGAAAAAATAATTTTTCCATCCTTGTATATTAGAATTACAAACTCTTTTCCCAGTTCTTTACTCGATGAGGTAATTGCTGTTTCTAAAGCTTGAAAATTAAATTGAGCCTTGGTGGTCTGTAATAATAACAGAAAAGCCGTTACCAGACTGACTATTGCGCATGTTTTCCATTTTTTTAGCGACATATTTTCCGAATTATTGGCTTGGATTGTAGTTTGATTGATGGTATAAAGTTAAGTTAATCAACACAATTATGAATCTGAACAATTATACCATTAAAGCGCAGGAAGCCATTCAATCTGCTCAACAGATTGCTTATACCAATAGCAATCCTTCTATTGAAACAGATCACTTGTTAAAAGCATTGATAGCCGAAAAAGATTCTGCTATTGATTTCTTGTTAAAAAAGAACAATGTGAATCCTGTTTTTTTAGAATCGAAACTGTTGGAGCAGCTAAATAAATTACCTAAAATTCAAGACGGAGAACCTGCTCAAGCAGCAGGCAGAGATTTTAGTAATGCATTGTTAAAGGCCAATACGGTGATGGGTCTATTTAATGATGAATTCATTACTCCTGAACATTTATTGATGGCATTGGTGCAAATGAATGATGCAACTGGTAAATTATTGAAGAGCGCGGGCTTAACTGAAAAAGGATTAACGACTGCTATTAAAGACTTGAGAAAAGGAGATACCATTCAATCTCAAGCTCAGGAAACGCAGTTGAATATGCTGAATAAGTTTGCAAAGAACTTAAACGATATGGCCCGCAAAGGCAAGTTAGATCCGGTAATTGGTAGAGACGAAGAAATTAGAAGAACACTACATATTTTAACCAGACGATCTAAAAACAATCCCATTTTAGTGGGGGAGCCTGGGGTGGGTAAAACTGCCATTGTTGAAGGATTGGCTATGCGTATTGTAAATGGGGATGTTCCAGAGAATCTAAAATCTAAAGTGATTTATGGGTTAGATATGGGGCAGCTAATTGCAGGTGCTAAATACAAAGGAGAGTTTGAAGAAAGATTAAAAGGGGTAGTTAAAGAAGTTGCATCTAGTGAAGGAGAAATTATTTTATTCATAGATGAAATACATACATTAATTGGAGCAGGCGGTGGAGAGGGTGCTATGGATGCTGCCAATATTTTAAAACCTGCTTTAGCAAGAGGAGAGTTAAGAGCTATTGGAGCCACCACATTAAATGAATACCAAAAGTATTTTGAGAAAGACAAGGCATTAGAAAGAAGATTCCAAAAGGTAATTATTGATGAGCCTACAGTAGAAGATGCTATTTCTATTTTGCGTGGATTAAAAGATCGTTACGAAACCCATCACCATGTAAGAATTAAAGACGAAGCCATCATTGCAGCGGTGGAATTGTCTAACCGATATGTAACTGATCGTTTTTTACCCGATAAAGCCATTGATTTAATTGATGAAAGTGCAGCAAAATTAAGGCTGGAGATGAACTCAATGCCTGAAGAATTAGATAAATTAGAAAGACAAATTAGGCAACTGGAAATTGAAAGAGAAGCCATCAAGCGAGAAGATGATGAAGATAAATTAAAAGAACTCAATGTTGAAATAAGTAATCTAGCAGTTGAAAGAGATACACTAAAAGCAAAGTGGACGCAGGAAAAAGAATTGGTTGAGAAAGTACAAACTGCTAAAGCTTCTATTGAGCAATTAAAGCAAGAGGCAGAGCAAGCTGAGCGTAATGGAGAATATGGTAAAGTAGCAGAAATTAGATACGGCAAAGTAAAAGAGCAAGAAACAATTATTGCTTCCGTAACTGAACAACTTTTAAACTCTTCTGAAAAAAGATTATTGAAAGAAGAAGTAGATGCAGAAGATATTGCAGAAAGTATTGCAAAAGCTACTGGTATACCTGTTGCAAAAATGTTACAGGGCGAAAGAGAAAAATTACTGCATCTAGAAGAAGAATTGCACAGTCGAGTAGTTGGTCAAGAAGAAGCAATTAGCGCCGTTTCTGATGCCATTAGAAGAAGTAGGGCGGGATTACAAGATCCTAAAAAACCAATTGGGTCTTTTATATTCTTAGGAACTACTGGTGTGGGTAAAACAGAATTGGCTAAAGCATTGGCAGAATATTTGTTCGACGATGAAACTATGATGACTCGTATTGATATGAGTGAATACCAAGAGAAGCATACTGTTTCTAGATTAATTGGTGCTCCTCCTGGATATGTGGGTTATGATGAGGGTGGTCAACTAACTGAAGCAGTTAGAAGAAAACCTTATAGTGTGGTTTTGTTAGATGAAATTGAAAAAGCGCATCCTGATGTTTGGAATGTAATGCTTCAAGTATTAGACGATGGAAGATTAACGGATAATAAGGGTAGAATGGTCAACTTTAAAAATACCATTATCATTATGACCAGCAATATTGGAAGTCATTTAATTCAAGATGCTTTTGAAGGTGTAGGGGAAAATGGCATTGAAGACGCTACCGAAAAAGCAAAAACAGAAGTAATGCAATTGCTAAAGCAAACGGTAAGACCAGAGTTTTTAAATAGGGTAGATGAAGTAATCATGTTTAGTCCTTTGAATAAAAAACAGCTTAGAGGAATTGTAACCATTCAATTAGAAGGGCTTAAAAAATTAGTAGCAGAAAATGACATCAGTTTAAAGTTCAGCGACTATTTGATTGACTACTTAATTGAACAAGGATTTGATGCACAATTGGGGGCAAGGCCTTTAAAAAGGTTGATTCAAAAATTGATTGTGAATGCATTGAGTAAAAAAATCCTTTCCGGAGATATAGATAAGTCGCAACCTGTTTTGGTTGATGTGTTTGACGGTTTGGTTGTTTTCAGGAATGATTAAATTATATTAAGCGTTTCCACTCAATAAAGTGTTGAATATTGTAAATTAGAGAAATGAAATGTATACTCAGTCTCTTCTTTATATTGTTCAACACTTTTTTATTTGGGCAGAATATGTATTTGGCAAAGCCTGTTACCCATTTTGTAGAAGTGTATGATGAGAAAGGAAATCTATTTGGTGGGAACGTAGGAAGTATTAAAGGCAGTCCACTTTGGAAAGACGAATGGTGCAATGCACATGTTGAAATGTTCAATGGAAAAACTTTCAGTAATATGAAGCTGATTGTCAATTTAGTAAATGGGAATATTCACTTTTTAGAAAAAGACGCCGAGTTTCAATTTATTGAGCCAGTTAAAAAAATCACTTTATTTTATAGTACTGAAGGAAGAATCGATTCGACTATTTTTATTAAAATGGCTGCTAACAACTCATTATTGTATGAAGTAAAAGCTCGCGGGTCTAAATATTCTTTGTTAGACCTTGTTCAAAAAAAAGCTGCCGATACTTACGACTATGGTAAGTCTTCGGGTGGAAAGGAGTTCAGAGTTTTTAATGAATCTTTTTTATATAATCTAACTACTTCAGAATTAATATCAGTGAAAGGGAAAACTTTAACCGAGCTGTTCAAAGACGATACTGAAAAAATTCCTGCGGCTTTTAATAAAGCCAAAAAAAAGCCAAACTTAAAAGAGATTGCCGCTATAATAGCTGCATGGTAAAAAAAGATTTTTTGTTAAAATTAATTTAACAGGCAACGGCACGTATTTTGCCAGCATCTATCTTGTATATAAGCCAACCATTTATTTTTTGGCTTAATTCCTTAAAACTATTTGCTTGAGAATTTCATGCTGTGTAATGCGGCCTGTAATGCTATTGACTTAACAAAAAATGAATGGATGGTATAATGCTACACTAAAATTTTGAACCATGAAAAAAACAAATCCCCTTTATTTTATTGCTGCAGCAGCAATAATGCTATCCCTAGTTTTTACTGCTTGTAACAAATCTGCATCAGTAGAAAATCCAATTGGAACTCAGTCTGTATCCCTTTATTTAACGGATGCTCCAGGTGTTTTTGACAATGTTTTTATTGATATTAAATCAGTTTCTTTACTGATTGATACCAGTAAGGATACTCGTAAAAAAGATACTTGTAATTGGGATCGAATTGGAAGTTCAAGACATTCAAAGAATGATTCTTCTTTGGTATGGCAAGACCTTGGTGTAAAAGCCGGTGTGTATGATATTCTAAAATTACGCAACGGTGTAGACACTTTATTAGCCAGTAATACGGTGTTAAAAGGAGCAATCCGATTAATTAAAATTGAATTGGGTACTTCACATTCATTGGTAAAAGACAGTATTACTTATCCATTAAATATTCCATTTAATGAACAGTCTTATGTTTTAATTAAACTAAAAGGTCATGAGTGGGATGAGTTCATGCCTAATAGATCAAGACTTTGGTTAGATTTTGATATCAGTAGATCTATTGTTGAAAAAAATAATCAGTTTTACTTAAAGCCTTATATCAAATTCTTTACTGTTAGAACTACCGCAGGTATTTCTGGTAAAGTAACTCCAAAAGAGGCACAAGCTGTTGTTACCGTATTCAATAATACAGATACTGCATATGCATTACCGAATCATGAAGGTTATTTTAAAATTCGCGGTTTAGCGGATGGAACTTATAGTGTATTCATCAATGCATCCAATGGTTATGCAGATACAACTATCAATAACGTAGTGGTGTCTAAAACTAAAGAAGCTCAACTAGGATTAATTACCCTCAAAAAATAGTTGGTTGAATTTTCCCTCGATTGTACAATCCCGGCAGCATTTGTTGTCGGGATTTTGTATTTTACAGTATGCAAGAAAATAAGTTTCTTTTATACGGTGCCAATGGGTACACAGGCCGACTGATTGCTTCAATGGCGCATCAATTTGACTTAGTCCCTGTTTTAGCAGGTAGAAATGATACGGCATTATCAGCAATGGCTAAAGAGCTGTCTTTGGAATATATAACTGTAGATTTAAATGATTCAGATAAGTTGGTGGAAGTACTGCAATCATTTAAAGTTGTCTTACATGCTGCAGGTCCATTCATGCATACCGCTCTAAAAATGGCTAAAGCTTGTATTAAGGCAGGTGTTCATTACCTAGATATTACTGGTGAAATAGGGGTGTTTGAACTACTAAAAAAAATGGGATCGGAGTTTGAAAAATGCCAAAGAATGGTCATGCCTGGTGTAGGATTTGATGTAGTGCCTACCGATTGTATGGCTAAATTTTTGCACGATCAAATGCCGGATGCCACTCATTTAAAACTAGCATTTGCTTCTGTTGGAGGAAAATTGTCTCATGGAACTGCTACAACCATGGCCGAAGGAATGGGAGAGGGAGGCGCTGTTAGAGAGAACGGAAGAATCATAAAGAAATCCCTAGGGCATAAAGGGATGTGGGTCAATTTTAGTAGTAAGAAATTATTTACAATGACTATTCCTTGGGGGGATATTTCTACAGCTTATACTACTACACGCATTCCCAATATTGAAACCTATACTTCTGTTTCTCCCAAAACATTCTCTATGTTGAAATGGCAAGGCTTGTATAACTGGGTACTCAAATTGTCTTTGGTTCGGAACTATTATAAAAATAAAATTAAGAAAATGCCTGCAGGCCCAGACGAAGCCATGCGAAAAAAAGCAAAATCCTTGGTTTGGGGTGAAGTAACCAATGCGGAGGGTAAATCTTTATATGCAAATATTGAGGGGCCCGAAGGGTATACATTAACTGCACTCAGTAGTTTAATCATTTTAAAAAAAGTGCTTTGTCAGAATTATAAGACAGGCTATCAAACACCTGCAGCATGCTATGGAGCCGATTTGGTATTAGAAATTCCAGGCGTTACTAGAACAATGGCTTCATCTTCCTTTATTTAAAGCATATTTGCCAGAATTGTTAATATGTATATTATGGCGTCCAATAAAAAAGCAGCAGTTGGTTTTATTTTCATAACGATTTTGATTGATGTTATTGGAATTGGATTAATTATTCCCGTAGTGCCTAAATTGATTGAGGAATTGGTACACAGTAGTAGTGCAAGTCTTGCTTCTCAATATGGAGGGTGGCTTACTTTTTCTTATGCTTTTATGCAATTTTTAGTATCCCCCATTTTAGGCAATTTGAGTGATCAATATGGTAGAAGACCAGTGCTCCTTTTTTCATTATTTGGTTTTGGTATTGATTATTTGTTTGTGGCTTTTGCTCCAAGTATTGCATGGTTATTTGTTGGTAGAATTATAGCTGGTATCACGGGTGCAAGTATTACAACCGCTTCTGCATATATGGCCGATATTAGTACACCTGAAAATAGAGCGCAAAATTTTGGAATGATTGGCGCAGCATTTGGTCTGGGATTTATTATTGGTCCTATGTTGGGCGGATTATTAGGAGAGTATGGATCAAGGGTTCCTTTCTTTGTAGCAGCTGGGTTGGCATTAACCAACTGGCTCTATGGATATTTTGTATTGCCAGAATCTTTAGATAAAAGCCTGCGTAGACCTTTTGAATGGAAGCGTGCTAATCCACTCGGTTCTTTAATGCAATTAAAAAAATATCCTGCTGTAACTGGATTAATCGGATCCCTGATATTAATTTATTTGGCAGCCCATGCGGTTCAAAGCAATTGGAGTTTTGTGAATATTGAAAAATTTAAATGGACGCCTAAAATGATTGGCATATCCCTCGGAGTGGTTGGGTTATTAGTTACCCTCGTTCAAGGCGGATTGGTTCGGGTCATTAATCCCAAAATTGGGAATGAAAAAAGCGTTTATTTAGGGCTTACTTTATATACTACTGGCTTAATTCTTTTTGCTTTTGCAATGGAGAGCTGGATGATGTTTGTATTTTTAATTCCTTACTGTTTAGGCGGAATTGCAGGTCCGGCACTGCAGGCTATTATCTCAGGGAATGTGCCTTCTAATGAACAAGGAGAGTTGCAGGGTGCTTTAACCAGTTTAATCAGTGCTACTTCTATTGTTGGCCCTTTAATAATGACGGGCTCCTTTGCCTATTTTACAGGTCCTTCTGCTCCGTTTTATTTTCCTGGTGCTTCTTTTTTATTGGGGGCATTGTTCATGTTATGCAGTTTAATTTGGGCTTATCAAGCATTGCATGTTAAACGAGTTAAAAAATAAAAATGGCCTCGCAAAACTGCAAGGCCAGCATATCCCCCGATATGCGTCATGAACTATTTAAAGCTTTTTCAAGTCAGCTATAATTCCAATTAAAGATTTCTTTTGTGGTTTTAAAGAAAGTACTGGTGTATTGTTTAATGCCTTAATACTCTGTTCGCTGTAATAAAATTGAGTACCAATCAGAGAAATCGTAACAATATGAATTTTCTTTTGCAAAGGTATATTATTCGCTGTGAAACTTCTACTGGCTAATTCTGGTTTTAATTGAATCACACTATTGTAGTCGTCTGTGGTTATGAAAGCGATGGTATTTCTATTTGTGAAATTAGGAGGTAAAATAAGATTGAATTTGCCTTGTAAGCCAATATTATTCAGTGGTCTAGCCAAAGAAATCCATCTTAGTTTGTTCGTGGTTATTTCGTATCGCTCAATTTCTTTTGAACCACTATTTCCCGGTTGTTTAAAAATGGATTGTTGGTAATCCTGTGTTGTATTTTCATTCCAATTGAAAAGTGGATCTACAAGCAATTGTGTAGTGTATACAATAGACTCGTCTCCTTTGTAAACGGTCATGCCTTGTTTTACAATATTGTCTTTATTGCCAACTCGAATGATATAGTTGGATCCTGGCGCAATACTTAATTCTTGTCCATAAGCCGTTGCTATGATGCAAAATGCCAAATCCGATTCAAGTAAATTACCATTGTTTAAAGAAGCTTTGATTGAACGAATAAACTCAGATTTTTCATCTAGTAAAATGACTCTAATATTAATAGTACCAGAAACGGGGGCGCCTGCACCATTTACAAAAGCATTGGGCGGCAGTATTAAACTAAAATGGTCAGAAAAAACAATGGTTTTTCCATTAGCTCCTAGTAAAGTATCGTTGTACTTATATATTGAAGCTGAATCACTGATTCTTTGTAAAGCTAAACCCGGCGTGGTAGAATAAGACCAAGTGGTATCATTCATATCATTGCCTGCATAAGTGGTAAAATTACCATCAGAAATCTCTTTGTTGCAAGACACCAACAACAAGAGGCTGAATGCTGCAAGAAGATAATATTTACTGATTTTTAATACCATTACTAAGGAGATACTTTGTTTTGTTTTATTGTTGCCTATCTTTTGTTTAAATTAAATCTAAGTCCCATTGCCAATCCACCAATACTGAATCGTTGATTAAATGCAGCTTCTGGATTGGTCATATTAGAAAGATTGTATCTTAAGTAGGGCTCAAAAAATAATTGGGTAGCATAGTTGATTCTTTTGGATACAGTTAAACCTGCATACAATCCAAGCCCAATATTACTTTTGTACACCATATTGGTTTCTTTACTCAATGGAACTGCAGTTAAACTGCTGTCTAGAATAACTCCTTGGTACCAACTAGATAAATTCACAATTACACCTGCTGTTAACCCAATACTTAAATCGTCATTGCCAAATTGATAACTGGCCAATACCGGAATATCTAAACTTCTAAACCTGTTTTTGACGGTATTTGTTTTGTATCCAATTTGGGTTAATGTACTGGTATCTCTAACAAGCAAGGTATCGCCTGGCGCTCTGATGATGGCTCGAACGGTTACCACTGTTGTTGTTCTGGTTTCGTTTTCTGTTCTATAAGTAAAGTGCTCGTTAATTTGTGAATATTGTAATCCTGTTTTAATTGCGAAATGGTCGTTTAGGGGTTTTACAATTCTGAATCCTGCAGAAAACCCGAGCTTTAATGATTCGCTACTGTCTTTTCTGCTGAGTAGTTGTGGGCTAGCAGTATTATTGGTAACTGTTTTAAATGGCATATCGGGCGATACAAACACTTCTAAACCCCAGTCGGTATTTCTTATTTTTCTATCTGTTGGACAAATCACTACATTTTTAAAACTAGATGCATGATTTTTAGTAGTCATTTCTCTATTAAAAAGAGCAGATAAGTTTCTCTTTTGTTTAATTAGTGCATTACCTGCTTTTAATGATGTTTCGTAGGATTCAATTGCTTCTTCTGGATCGGTAATTTCTTCTTCCTTTATATTATTTGTTGAAGCAGCAGCAGTTTGTTGTTTTTTGTATTGTATTGATTGTTCAAATGGAAATACAGAGCCAGATTGCTTAAATGACTGTGTCATATTTTTCCGGTCTAGCTTCCAAGTTGTTTTTTTATCAGAAGGCATAACCATCTTAGGAGTGCTATTTTCTACAACAGTGGGGGCTTCTGTTTTTTCATAAATACTGTCAATTGTTTGGTTGGGCTTTGTTTCGTTTGTCTTGGCTTCGTTTGTCTTGGCTTCGTTTGGTTTGTTAATTAAAGTCGGCTGTTTGGTATTGCTGCTATTTGGAAGAGGTAATTGAACTGTTTCGGTGTCTTCCAATATAACCGGGTTGCCATTCAAAAAGATATATGCAGCAGTTGTTCCAGCTAAAAGGAGTAGTAAAATG